>CAZFQU010000022.1:0-27423 GCA_964521245.1 uncultured Alistipes sp.
AAGCATTGAAAATCAGCAAGTTAAGAATTTCGGACTTGTAAAAATTATCAAATGACTCGTAAAAATTATCAGAGGTGGAAATTAGCTATAGATAACAATTCCTGCCACGGCTGAGGCAATGATTAGCAGTATTGGGTTAATCTTTTTGATTGAGCCGACGAAGGCAAGGGCAAAGAGCAACCAGCTCCAAAGGTCGATAAAGTTACGCTCGGCAGCCGTAGCGTTGCGCGGGAAGATGAGCATAAGGGCTGCCGCCGCAATCATACCTATCATAACGGGTCTAAGACCCTGCATAGCCCCCTCGACAAGCGGATTTTTATGGAGTCGCAAGAAGAATTTGGTGATTAGTATCATAACAGTCAGCGCAGGCAGGCACACCGAAAGGGTAGCGATAACTGCCCCAACTATACCCCAAAACATCGACCCATAATGCTCCAACCCCATATTGTAGCCGATATAGGTTGCAGAGTTGATGGCGATGGGTCCGGGGGTGATTTGCGATATGGCGATGATGTCGGCAAACTCAGAGTTGGTCATCCACTCGTTCTGCACAACAATCTCGTTCTGGATAAGCGAAAGCATCGCATAACCACCTCCGAAACCAAAGAACCCTATCTTCAGATAGCTTACGAAAAGTTGCCAAAAAATCATCTCTTACCTCCTCTCTCTATTACTGAAAGTTGCCAAACAATACCAGCCACAGCTCCGCACAAAAGCATCCAAACGGGCGATAGCTCCAACCACCAAACTCCGATGGCTACAAGTGCTATGACGATGTAGAGCCAACGATCGATACCCTTGGCAAACTTCAATACAGGATAGACTATGAGTGCCACAACCGCGGGGCGCATACCCTTGAATGCCGCATCGACGTAGGGATTTTGGCGAATGCCCGAGAAGAAGATGGCTACAATGAGTATGATGGCAAACGAGGGAACAACAACTCCCAATATGGCAGCTATGGAGCCTATGTAACCCCTAAGCTTATAACCCACAAAAACAGCCGTATTCAGAGCGATAGGTCCGGGTGCCGACTGTGCTATGGTCAAAAGGTCGATAAACTCTTTCTCCTCGAGCCACCTCTTTCGCTCAATAACCTCGCGTTGAATAAGGGGTATCATCGCATAACCGCCACCAAAAGTGAAGGCTCCAATCTTAAAAAACGAGTAGAACAGCGACCAAAGAGAAGTCATAGCGTTAGTATGTTTTATTTGCGTTCTGCACGACCAAGCAGGCACATCACACCCTCGATGAAGGTCATGGGATGGGTAGGCGTGCCGGGAATCCACAAATCGACAGCTGTGCGCTCGGCGTACGTGCGCTCAACAGCGCGGCTCTGGGCAAACAGTCCGCCGGATACAGCCTCCGAGCCGCAAAGCATAACGACCTTTGGCTCGGCAATCGAGTCGTGACAAATCTGTAAAGGCTCTGCCATATTGTGGGTAATGGGACCCGTCACCACTATACCGTCGGCATGGCGTGGCGAAGCGGTGAACTCGACTCCATATCTGCCAAAGTCGAAGTTTACGTTGCCCGAGGCGTTAAGCTCCATCTCAATCGAGGCATCGCCTCCGGCACTCACCTCGCGCAACTTGAGCGACTGCTTGAAGAGGCGTCTAACCTCGGGGCGAACCTTTGTCTGGTCGAAGGGAATAATCTGCTGGCCAACCTCCACAATCAGACCCTCGCGCGTGGGCGATGCCAAGCGATAGTCGTTGGTGAAACGTATGCTCTTGGGTGCTATGCGGGCGCACTCGCCACAGAAGAGACACTTGCCCATATCGAGCCTCAGCGGCGAGGTGGTGATAGCTCCCGTAGGACACATCTTAGCTGCTCGGTCGAGGCTCTCGCTCTCGCCACCATCGCTCAGGTAGGGACGACCTCTAAACTCCTCGCTCAGCGAGACTTTGCCAAGGTCTGGGATATACTGCTTGCCGTGGCTTCTGAGTACCTTTAATTTCTCGAATATCATCGTTTTATCTGCTTTTTCGGTTTGTTAATATTTATAGGTCGTGACCGCAGTAGGAGAGGTTGAAACTCTTGTTGTTGATCGGGAAGTCTGATATACCTTCGCCACGCAACGCAAGTGCCAAAGCCAACCAATTGTGCAGGCTCGGCTCCTTGATTCTCACAGCCTCAATCTTACCCTCGTTGTCGGTCAGCACAACGTGACAACACTCGCCTCGCCAACCCTCGACAATACCAAACGACAGGGTGTTTGCCCTCAGCGGTTTGTGGTAGTCGGGTTGCGGAATAGAGGTCGAAGGTTTGTAGCCGTCCAACAAGCGGAGGATATAATCTGCCGACTGCAAAACCTCCTCGAGGCGGATGCTCAGGCGCGACATTACATCGCCATCGCTCATCAGTACGCTCTTGTGTCGGAGTTTGGTGTAGCACTCGACCCAAGGATGTGTGGTGCGCACATCGCGTTCCAAACCGCTTGCGCGTGCAGCCTGACCCACACCGCCAATCTTTGCCATCTGGTTGCAGCTCACAACTCCACACTGCTCGAAACGAGCCAATACCGAGGGCGATGATTTAATATCGTCAACAACCTCCTTATATCTGCGCCTTACGTCGCTTACGTTGCGGCGAATCATCTCAATCTTTTCAGCTGTCAGGGGAAAGTTCGAGCCGAAGGGACGTATCATATTCTTGCCAAAGCGGTTGCCACACCAGCCCTGAGTGGTATTGATAATCACCGTTCTGAGAGCCTCGCAAGCCACCTGTCCAAGCTGGTAGGCAACATCCATCGACAGTGCGCCCGTGTCTGCTATCTGCATAGCCATACGCTCTAATTCGAGAGCTATGGTGCGCTCAACATCGAGCGACTTCGAGCCTACTCTGCCACCCTCGGCAGCCCTCTCCACAGCCTCGGTAAATGCCCACGAATGAGCTATGGCACTATCGCCTGCAATCGACTCCGAGAGGAGCATCTGTCTGAGTCGATTGTCGTTTCGTGTAAACTCCGACTCAACACCGCGATGCTGATAACCCAAAGCTATCTCAAGGTGAAGGACCTTCTCGCCATTGCATATAAAGCGGAAGGCTCCCGGCTCGATGATGCCTGCGTGGATAGGACCCACGTTGACCTCGTGCAGCGACTCGCCCTTGATGGAGTAGAAGGGGTAGCTATCCATCCCCCTCTCTCTGAAGTAGCCCTCGCTTGGGAGTCTGAGGGGCTTGAGCCACGGCATATCGCTGAATCTGATGCCATATCTCTCCCAAATGTCGCGCTCGAAGGGATGAACTTCGGGGTGGCGGGCAGTGAGCGATGGCAGTTCGCCCTCTTCGTAATATTGCATAGCGTGTGAGCATATCATCACCTTCTGCTCCACATCGTCGAGCAGAAGAGCATAGAAACGCAATCTTTCCCCCCTTTCGGGTAATGCAAAGTAGTGAGCGAGATGAAACCTTGGCTCGGCGAGTTTAAGGTCTAAATCGGCATAAAACTCGGCATAGTCAACAGTCGGTATCTGATTCAACTCCACAGCTTCAGAGCTGTTGTCTGTAATATAGTATCTCATTGTCCTGTCTGAGCTTGTTTAGAAGTTTACAATCTGCGATATGGTTATGCTGAGCCACTCGGGTTGCCACAGACCCAAAACCAGAGCCGAGACCAAGAGTAGCAATGCCGACCACGAGAGGGCCTTATCGACACCCGTCGGGCGCAGCTCCTCTTGGTTGGGTTGGTAGCATAGTTTGATAATGCGGCTACATGCCGTGTAGAGTACGATACACATCAACAACACCATGATAAGGGCTATCCACCACTTGCCCTCGGTGAAGATGGTCTTGAATATCATCAGCTCTGAGATGAAGAGTGGCGAGGGCGGGAATGCCAATATGGCAACCAAGCCCAAGAGGATACCTATTGCACCCACCTTATTGATTGAGATATAGTCGCCCAAGCGGTTTATACGGTAGCTGTTATAGACCTGACGAGCTACTGCCATCTGCAAGAAGAGCGAACTCTTAATCAGTGTGTGGCATACGACGTGGAAGAGTGCTGCCCAAACAGCCGAGCCACCAATGCCAAGAGCGATAGCCACAATACCCATATTCTCAACCGTTGAGTAGCTTAAGAATCGTTTGTAGTGGTTCGTACGTCTGAGGAAGAGCGCACCGACCGCCAGCGAGATGACTCCCACAATCAGCATCACCGACTTCACCCATCCGAAAATAGGAGTGTCGGAGAGCATCACATATACCCTGAATATTGCCAAAAATCCGGCATTAACCAAAGCTGTGGAGATGAGTGCAGAGGCGGGCGAGGGAGCTGCATAGTTGGCATCGATACCAATAGGGTAGAGGGGGAAAATCTCCATCTTGCAGCTATATCCTGCCACAATCAGCACAAAAGCAATCTTCATGAAGAGAGGATTGCCCTCCGTGAGGCTGCTCTTGAGCGAGGCGTAGTCTAATGCTCCGGCCTCGGTCATCGATGAGAAGAGCAAAATGCCCAAGTATGCCATAGCAATACCTGTCGAGCAGACGAAGACATATTTCCACGTAGCCTCAAGAGTTTTGTTGTCGCGGCGGTGGTAGATGATACCCGCAGCGGCAAGTGTCGTAGCCTCGAGGAATATCCACGTTACGGCTATGTTATTGGCAAAATAGACACCCGTAATGGCTGTTATGAGAATCATAAGCAGCGCGAAGTAGAGTCTGTACTCCTTTAGGGTATTATCCTTAAGATAGGCTTTGGAGTGTACGAATACGAAGAACGAGACCACGGCAAGAAGTACATAGAAGAGTATGCCGAGTTTATCGAAAGTGAAGAGTTGGTTTGACACCTTTTCTGCCCATCCGCCCCACACTAAAAGTGAGAGAAGGGTGAACTGTACGGCAAAGAAGAGCGAGCCGATAACGGCCACAACCCTCTTGTTGGGTGCCGCAAGAGCCATCAGTGCAATGGCTATCGAGATTATAAAGTAAACTATCATAACTTTGGATTAGTCTTTAACGTGGGTTAAGGCATCAGCCGACTCGGCGTGGAGCTTGTCGTCGAGCTTGGTGAAGAACATTCCGAGCATCAGAATCGACATCAAGATATCGAGCATGATGGCTATGTTGATAAGGTGGGGCATCTCTACACCGATAGCTGTCGAGAAGAGGAATACTCCGTTTTCTATAACCAAGAAACCGACCAAGTGGCAGAAGATTCTATCGCGCATGACGATAAATATCAGACCGCTCAGCAGCGAGTAGAGCGCAACCGAGAAGAATACCACATTGACGGGGGTGTCGGCAGCCATATAGTAGGTGAGCGACGCACTTGCCACGAGTGCAACTATCGATAGCAGCAAGGCGTGGGTTTGCTTCGAGCCGGAACGTTTTACACGATTGATATTCGTGCGACGTATAATGGAGTAGAGCATTGCAGGTACGATAACACCCTTGAAGAGGGCTGTCTCGACGGCAACGAAACCCAACTCCGCCCAATTTAGCGAATGGAGTCTGACAATAGCAATAGCCATCAGCAGCCACCCCTGAAGTGCCATTATGGCAGCAGCAGTACGAAAACGCTCGGTGGTAACCAGCCAGATGAGCGTCAGTGTGTAGATTATAATCAGTGAAAGAGTCATCTTTATCTTCAGCTTAAGCGTGGTTAAAATTCGATGTTAAGTTGTATGAGGTAGCCCATAAACAGAACTATGGCTGCCATAGCTACTATGGTGAGCAGATAGGTGGTGTTGCGCGAGAGTTTGTTGCGTGCTTGAGTCGATTCGACAATACCTACGGGCAGAGCAGCCAAGAGTATTGCAAGCGGAGCAACTATCCACCAGTGGTAACCCAAAGGCATAGCCACCGCATTTGCTGCAATAACGGCCAAAGCTGCACTCTTCATCCAACTACCCATGTGTATAAGTGCCATATCAACACCGCAGTAGTCCAAGCACATAACCTCGTGAATCATCGTCAACTCAAGGTGGGTTCGAGGGTCGTCAACGGGAACTCTGCCCGACTCCACAAAGAGGATTCTGATGATTAGGTATGCAACCAACATAAGAACTATGGTCAGCTGCACATCGAATTGGCGGGCAGCAACGAATATATCGTCAAACGACGAGTAGCCAAAGAGCATGGCTAAGGTGCCGAATACGAGCATCAGCGAAGGCTCGACCAATGCTCCGTAGAGAGCTTCGCGGCTGGCACCCATACCCTCAAACGAACTGCCCGTATCCAAAGCTGCCAGAATGAGGAAAAATCTTCCGATTGCGAGTGTGTAGGCAAAACATACCATATCGCCCTTGAAGGCAAGAGGCGAGTGAAGGTCACCAACCGGAATGAAGAGCATAGCAACAAATGCCGAGGCGAAATAGAGCGCAGGTGTTACGCGAAACAGAGTTGTTGTTGTGGGCGAATAGACTGCACCCTTTCGGAGCAGTACCCCCAGACTCATAAGGTGCTGAGCAAATCGAATACCCTTACGTCCCGAGAGCCATGCACGAACACGATTTATTAAGCCCGGAATTGAGATGGCTACTACTATGAGCAGCACTATGTTAAGTATCTTGAGCATAGTCCTATATCCAATTTAACAGAGAGAGAATAAGTATCAGTACGAGGAATGCGAGCGCAAAGAGAACATAGTGGTTGATTTTACCTGTTCTCAGGCGCATAACATAGCTGTTGATGCGACGTATAAGTTCGACCCACCAAGCTTGGAAGAGCGAGTCAATCTTATCCTTGTGTCCGACTTCAAAACTATGGTCGTTGGGGAATATTTCCTCGCTTTCGACCTCGCCAACCTCACCCGTACTTTTGGTGATGGTGTCGGCTATCGAGAGCAACCCCTCGGAGAAACTCTCGCCCGTATATTGCATCTTCTGGTTGGGAGAGGTGAATCCGCAACCCCACGTGGGACTCTGACCCACGACTCTGCTCTTGAGCAGTCGGCTCTTAAGCCACCATACCAAGAGTGTTATGCCAATGATAATAAGAGCAGTGAGCGATATTTTCTCGAGGCTTTCGCTGAATGTTATTTGCGCCAAATCGCAGGCCTGAATCTTCGCAATGCCCATAATGCTCGAGGTGGCACGCGATACGAGTTGCATAGCGGCCGAAGGGTAGAGACCTATCGCAAAAATACCCAACAGAGGTATTGCCATGCCGGCTATACGATAATTGTCAACCTCGCTTGCTTCGGCAACCTCGTGTGAGCGGGGCGAGCCTAAGAATACCATACCATAGAGCTTGGTGAATGCCATCACCACCAGACCTCCGATAAGTGCCATAGCCACAAGTGCCGTGGCGGAAGCCACAACCTCGTTGCCGGTAGCCACGTTGTTCAACAGACCAACATAGATAAACCACTCCGAGACAAAGCCGTTGAGGGGAGGAAGGGCAGATATTGCCATGGCTGCAATCAAGAAAAGAATTGCCGTCATTGGCATACTCTTCGCCAAGCCACCGAGCTTATCGAGCGATGTGGTGTGAGTCTGTGAATAGACATTTCCGGCACCGAAAAAGAGCAGCGATTTGAACATCGAGTGATTTACGGTGTGGAGTAGCGCACCGCATATACCACACAATGCAACTGCCTCGTTGCCCGAATATTTGCCTATCAGAGCAATGCCTAAACCGATGAGTATCACACCTATATTCTCGATACTCGAGTATGCCATCAGACGCTTTACATCGTTCTGTGTAGCCGCCAAAATCACACCCCATAGGCCCGTTATTGCTCCGGCTGCAAGCAGTGCTATGGCTACGGTGTAGAGCGACTCGCCGGCTATGGGCGATACGATGCGCAGAATACCATAGATGCCGGTTTTAATCATCACTCCCGACATAATGGCAGAGACGTGTGATGGTGCTGCGGGGTGAGCCTCGGGAAGCCAGATGTGCATGGGAAACATACCTGCCTTCATTCCAAATCCTAACAAGAAGATTAAGAACAGAGGCATAACAGGCATATGGGAGTAGTAGTCCACAAGCGAACTGAAATCTGCCGAGCCTGTGGCAAGCCAAAGTTTAACAAATCCGCCCACAAGCAAAATAAAACCAATGTGCATCATCACCAAGTAGCTCAGGGCAGCTTTCGTTACCTCGCTGCGCTGGGCATCGAAGAGAATGAGAATGAACGATGCAATAGTCATCAACTCCCAGAAGAAGAGGAATAGAAATCCTCCGCTGGAGCATACCACACCCATCATCGAGAATATCAAGGTTGCCAAAGCAACCAGATGCAGCGAAAGGTGGGCGGGCGACTTACTCTGCTCGTAACGCTTCAAGTAGCCGGAGGCATAGAGCGTAGTTGCACCGCCAATGATGGCGATGATGATAATGAAGAGTGCCGACAGAGGGTCGATTACAGCCTTCTCAATGCCAAAAAGCGGGCTTAGTCCCTGCCACAGCAGAACTTTGTCCGATTGCCCGAAAAGTACCTCTACCGACTTTACCAAGGGCATAATTGCCCCCAGTACAACAAGTAGGAATGTTGTTCTGCTCTTAAATCTGACCGGGGTGGCGAAGATAATCGCCGATATCAGAACAAGAGCTGTAAGGGTTAATAGATACATATGCTTTGTTTTTCAAATAATTCTTTGTGAATCAATGGTTTTTGGCGGCGGTGATTACTGTGGCAACTACGGCAGCGGTCTCGGTTCTGAGCCGTTGGCGACCCAAGGTAATCTCCTTAAATCCGTTTTGGAGTGCAAAGTTAATCTCTTCTGGCGAAAAATCACCCTCCGGACCGATTAAAATCATCACATCATCCCCCTTTTCTATCGCATTGCCAAGATAAATTTTCCCTTCTTTACTCATCTCGGGTTCGCAGTGAGCAATCAGTCGTTTTCCCTCGAAAGGCTCCGTGATGAGTTTTTTGAACTCGGTGACGGGGTCGAGTTGAGGAAGGTAGGCTTTGAGCGATTGTTTCAGGGCTGAGATAATGACCTTCTCGCCACGCTCCTGCTTGAAGGCTCTGCGCTCGCTGTGGTCACATTCTAAGGGGACTATGCGGTCAACACCCACCTCGGTAGCCTTCTCCAAAAACCACTCGAAGCGGTCGTTATTCTTAGTGGGAGCCACTGCCATCGTGAGTTTGTATTCGCGTCGCTCGAACTCCTCTTGGCAATCGACAGCCCGCACCGAACACCGCTTGGGATTATCGTCGATAATCTCGCAGCTGAAGAGGTTTCCTCTGCCGTCGGTAATCGATATATGGTCGCCAATTTTGAGTCTGAGTACTCTGATTGCGTGCTTTGACTCCTCTTCTGAGAGGGTATAAATGGGCGAAGTGAAATCTTCTGCAAAAAATAGTTGCATAACGATACTTAAAAATGATTAACTTTAATTATCTTTGCGCAAAGGTAAGCATTATTAAAGAAAACCAACTATAAAAGATGAAACTAATTGTAAGATTATCTCTATTTGCAGTGCTGTTTATGACTACAGTAGGATGTAATGGAACCAAGCAGGCCGAGCAGAATCCTCTGCTTGCAATTCAGGAGTGGGATACCCCTTTCGGTGTACCTCCGTTTGACAAGATTAAGGCAGAACATTATATGCCCGCTTTCGAGCAGGCTATGTCGCTGCACAATGCCGAGATTGATGCTATCGTTAGCAACAACGATGCTCCCACCTTTGAGAATGTTATCGAGGCTTACGATGCTGCGGGTCAGATGCTCTATCAGATCGAGCTTATCTTCGGCATGGTGTCGGCAGCCGAGATGACTCCCGAACTGGAGGCTCTCCAACCTCAGGTTATGCCCCTGCTCACGGCTCACAGTGATAAGATTGGTCTTAACGAAGAACTGTTCAAGAAGGTGAAGGCTGTCTATGAGTCGCGCTCGGAGCTGAAGCTTCGTGCTGACCAGCAGCGTCTGCTCGAGAAGGTCTATAACGATTTCGTTCGTTCGGGCGCACTGCTAAACCCCGACCAGAAGGCTCAGCTCTCGAAAATTAACGAGCAGCTCTCCTCCCTATCGGTTAAGTTTGGTCAGAACCTGCTCAACGAGAATAAGCGTTACCGTCTGCTGCTCTCTACTACCGAGGAGCTTGAGGGTCTGCCCAACAGTGTGAAGGATGCGGCTAAGTCGGCAGCTACCGATGCGGGCTACAAGGATAAGTGGATGTTCACCCTTTCGCCCTCATCTATGGTGCCTTTCCTGAGCTACTCGTCACGTCGCGACCTCAGAGAGCAAATCTATACTGCCTATATCGAGCGCGGTAACCACAGCGATTCGCTCGACCAGAAAGATATCATCCGTCAGATGGCAAGCCTCAGAGCAACACGTGCCAAGCTGCTCGGCTACAAGAACCACGCTTCGTATGTTATCTCGAATCAGATGGCAAAGACTCCCGAGGCAGCATACGAGCTTCTCAACGAGATTTGGGAACCCGCTTTGGAGCGCGCAAAGGACGAGCTGAGTCAGATGGAGAAGCTGCTCAAGAGCGATATCCCGGGTGCTGATTTCGAAAAGTGGGATTGGTGGTACTATGCCGAGAAGTTGCGCAAGAAGAACTACTCGCTCGACGAGGAGATGTTGCGCCCCTACTTCTCGTTGGAAAATGCACAAGGTGGCATCTTCTTCCTTGCAAATCGCCTCTACGGTATCACTTTCCGCCCCGTAAACGTGCCTCACTACCACTCTGAGTGTTCGGCATACGAGGTCCTCGATAGCGATGGCAGCCATCTTGGAGTACTCTACTTCGACTACCACCCCAGAGCAGGCAAGAGCGGTGGTGCTTGGTGTGGATACTATCGTGAGCAGAGCTATAAGGATGGTGTGCGCGTAGCTCCGGTTGTAAGTATCGTTTGCAACTTTACACGCCCGACGGGTTCGGCTCCTGCATTGTTGACCGTTGACGAGGTGGAGACCCTCTTCCACGAGTTTGGTCACGCATTGCACTTCCTCTTCCACGACGTTAGATATCGCTCGCTTGAGTCGGTCGAGGGCGACTTTGTGGAGCTTCCCTCGCAGATTATGGAGAATTGGGCATTCGAGCCTGAGATGTTGGCTCACTATGCCACCCACTACACCACAGGCGAGGTTATCCCCGAGAACCTTCAGCGTAAGATGCGCAACAGTTCGCTCTTCAATCAGGGCTTTGCTACCACGGAGCTTGCTGCAGCAGCACTCATCGATTTGGATATCCATACTCTGGATAATGTTGCTGAGGATTTCGATGTAATGGCATTCGAGAAGAAGATGATTACCGATAAGCGTGGTCTGATTTCCCAGATTTCTCCCCGCTATCGCTATCCCTACTTCAGCCACATCTTCGACGGAGGTTATGCTGCCGGCTACTACTTCTATCTGTGGGCAGAGTGTTTGGATAAGGATGCGTATGATTATTTCCGTCAGAGTCGCGATATCTTCAATCGTGATCTTGCCGAGAAGTTCCGTCGCGAAGTACTCTCGCGTGGTGGCGAGGCTGACGGTATGACCATGTATCGCAATTTCCGAGGTGAGGAGCCTTCGAAAGTTCCGATGCTCAAGGGTCGCGGTTTGTGGACCGAGCCAGAGCCGGTAGATTCGCTCGCTGAGGATAAGCCTCAGCCTAAGCCCGAGAATGTGATTAAGAGAGCAGCAATAAATTAAGTAGGCTGCTTTCGTCAACAATGAAAAGCTAATAAAACCTAAAATAATAAAAGTATGAAGAAAATTTTGTTGAGTATGACACTGTTTGCTGCTGCGGTCGGATGCTGTGGCGTTGACCGCACAATGCCTGTTGCCGATCTGCCTGAGATCGATTTGACTAACCCTCTGCTTGCTGAGTGGGATACCCCCTATCAGACCCCTCCTTTCGACCAGATTAAAATCGAGCATTATGAGCCTGCATTTGAAGATGCAATTGCTGTGGCTAAGGCTGAACTTGATGCTATTATCAATAACCCTTTGGCACCTACTTTCTATAATACGGTAGTTGCTTTGGAGCGTCAGGGCGAGTTGTTGGATCGTATCGGTGGCGTCTTTTTCAATATGTTGCAGTGTAACACCAACGAGGAGCTTCAGGCTATTGCTCAGCGTGTGCAGCCTAAGCTCATCGAGCTTTCGAACGATGCTAACCTCAATCCCGTACTTTTTGCTCGTGTGAAGGCTGTTTACGAGAATCCCGAGCGTGGTTTGACCGCTGAGGATAAGGTGCTTTTGGAGAATACCTATAAGGGTTTTGTTCGTTCGGGTGCAGCTCTCTCGGACGAGGATAAAGAGCTATATCGCCAATACTCGACCGAGCTTTCGCAGGCAACCTTGGAGTTTGGTCAGAATGCTCTGCTCTCGACCAATGCTTATGCTCTTAACATCACCGACGCTAAGGTCGTAGCCGAGCTTCCCGACTTCGTTAAGGAGGGTATGGCTGCCGAGGCTAAGTCGCGTGGCCAGAAGGGTTGGACCGTTACCTTGCAGATTCCCTCTTACGCTCCCTTCATGATGTATTCGTCGAATCGTGAACTTAAGCAGACCCTTTGGACAACCCGTTCGCAGATTGCTCTGGGTGGTGAGTTCGACAACCAGCCCAACGTGAAGAAGATTGTTAACCTTCGTCTTAAGATTGCCAACCTGCTTGGTTTCAAGACCTATGCCGACTATGTGCTTGAGGATCGTATGGCTGAAAGCTGCGAGGCTGTAAACAGCTTTATCGACGAGTTGCTCACTGCCACTAAGGGCTATGCCGAGAAGGATGTTCAGACCGTAACTGCATTTGCTAAGGAGAATGGCTTCGAGGGTGAGGAGCTTATGCCTTGGGATTGGAGCTATTACAGCGAGAAGTATAAGAACGCTACCTACTCGCTCAACGACGAGCTTGTGAAGCCCTACTTCGAGCTTGAGAATGTTAAGAAGGGAGTATTCTTGCTCGCGGAGAAGCTCTACGGCTTGAAGTTCACTCCCCGTACCGATATTCAGGTTTACCACCCCGAGGTTACCGCTTACGAGGTTACCGACGAGAAGGGTAAGATGATGGCTATCCTCTATCTTGATTTCCACCCCAGAGCATCGAAGCGTGCAGGTGCTTGGATGACCGAGTTCCGCGGTATGCAGACTGTTGATGATGTCGAGACTCGTCCTTTGGTATCGCTCGTGATGAACTTCACCAAGCCTACCGAAACCACTCCCTCGTTGCTTACTTTCGACGAGTTTGAGACCTTCCTCCACGAGTTTGGTCACGCTCTGCACGGCATCTTGGCTGAGGGTACCCACGGTTCGCTGACCGGTACCAACGTATATCGCGACTTCGTTGAGCTTCCTTCGCAGGTGATGGAGAATTGGGCTGTTGAGAAGGAGTATCTCGATCTTTGGGCAGTACACTACCAGACCGGTGAGCAGATTCCTGCCGAGGTTATCGAGAAGATTGTTGCAGCACAGAACTATCTCGCAGCTTACCTTAACGTACGCCAGCTCTCGTTCGCAATGACCGATATGGCTTGGCACACCCTGACCGAGCCTTTCGAGGGCGATGTTGTAGCTTTCGAGGCTAAGTCGATGGAGCCTACTCAGGTTATGCCCGTTGTTGAGAATACCGCAATGGCAACTTCGTTCAGCCACATCTTCTCTGGCGGTTACGCTGCCGGCTATTACAGCTATAAGTGGGCAGAGGTTTTGGATGCTGATGCTTACTCGCTCTTCCAAGAAAAGGGTATCTTCAACCGTGAGGTATCGAATGCCTTCCGTTCGAAGCTCCTCTCAAGAGGTGGAACGAAGCATCCTATGGAGCTTTACGTTGACTTCCGTGGTCATAAGCCTGAGACCAAGGCTCTTATCGACCGTATGAACCTCGAGTAGTAATTTAGTTATTTTCCAGATATGTTACAACAAGAAGTACGACAGGCAATCATCGACCTCATTAAACGTGAGGTCGTGCCTGCCATCGGCTGTACCGAGCCTATTGCCGTAGCTCTATGTGCGGCACGCGCAACCGAACTGTTGGGTGTAAAGCCCGAAAAACTCAATGTAAGTCTCAGCGCAAATGTGCTGAAGAATGCTATGGGTGTGGGTATCCCCGGAACGGGCGGTATGATAGGTCTGCCTATCGCTATCGCCTTGGGTTCGCTTATCGGAAAGTCGGAGTATAAGCTCGAAGTGTTGCGTGATGCAACTCCTGAAGCTGTCGAGCAGGGTAAGGCTTTTATTGCCGAGAACCGTATATCGATAGGTCTTAAGAGTGACATCGATGAGAAACTCTATATCGAGATTGAGGCTACGGCAGGCGATTTCCGCAGTGTGGCAGTTATTGCCGGTGGTCACACCAACTTTGTTTATGAGACAAACGGCGACGATATCCTAATCGACAATCGTAAGCCTACGCGAGGCGAGGAGATTACCAAGGATATCGAACTTTCTCTGCGCACCGTTTATGACTTTGCCACCACCTCGCCCCTCGAGGAGATTGAGTTTATATTGGAGTCTATGCGCCTGAATAAGGCTGCTGCCGAGGAGTCGCTCAAGGGCGAATATGGTCACTGCTTGGGTCGTACGCTCAGACGCGAAAGTGAGCTGAGAGTTATGGGCGACACGATTTACTCTCGCGTACTCTCCTACACCGCTGCTGCGTGTGATGCTCGTATGGCAGGTGCTATGATTCCCGTCATGAGTAACTCGGGTAGTGGTAATCAGGGTATCACCGCAACACTTCCAGTTGTGGTCTATGCCGAGGAGAACAACGCTACCGAGGAGCAGATGATTCGTGCATTGACCCTCAGCCACCTGACAGTTATCTACATCAAGCAGAGTCTGGGTCGTCTTTCGGCTCTGTGTGGCTGTGTGGTGGCATCTACCGGTTCGAGCTGTGGTATCACCTATCTGATGGGTGGTGGCTACGAGGAGGTATCATTCGCTGTTAAGAATATGATTGCGAATATTACCGGTATGATTTGCGATGGTGCAAAGCCCAGTTGCGCACTCAAACTCGCAAGTGGTGTATCGACCGCTATGCTCTCGGCAATGATGGCTATGGACCATCAGTGCGTGACTTCGGTCGAGGGCATTATCGATGACGATGTTGATAAGTCGATTCGCAACCTCACACATATTGGTCGCGACGGCATGAACGAGACCGATAGACTCATTCTTCAGATTATGACCCATAAGTCGTAGGTCGGAATCTGTAAGAGAAGTTGTCTGATAAGGCGATTTTTGCGCTACGCTCGCCCTTGAAAAAGGACCTGTCTAATACGTTTAGGCAGGTCCTTTTTATACCTATTTATTATATATCGCTCTTTGAATCCTCTCCAATCCCGAACGGGTGAGAGGTGTTAAGCCAAACATTCGGGTAAACTCCTCCTCGCTCATATTGAGCCAACGCTCTGCGGTCAGCTCCTCGACAGCTATTGTGGGGGTAAATTTGGGCGATGTGGCGAGGGGCGTATGACGATTGTGGGGACAGCAACTCTGACACTCCTCGCAACCGAAAATCCACCCTGCAAGCGAAGAACTACTCTCTTCGACATTCTCTATCGTGCGACAAGCTATGCAGCGCCGAGCATCGATTGTGAGGTTGGGGTTGATAGCCCCTGCCGGACATCTGTTTATGCAGGCTCGGCACTCGCCACAACTTCGACCCTCGATGGGTGAGTCGTAGTGGTCGCACTCTTGGTCGATGACAAGCTCGCCCAGATGAACAAACGTACCATACTGCTCGGTGATAAGTAGCGACTGCCTGCCTATCCAACCCAATCCCGCCTCCACCGCAAGGCTCTTTTCGGCGAGTGGTGCAGAGTCGGTAAATGCCCTGAATCGCATTTGGGGATATAACTCCTTCAGTCTTGATGCCAACTCGAAGAGCATCTCTTTTATGGTCAGATGGTAGTCGCGTTTTAGGGCGTATGATGCAATCTTGGTTTGGTGGTGAGTAGGGTAGCCCATTGACCACCGACTCTTGTAATTAGCCGCACAGACAATAACACTTCTCGCCCCCTCTACAAGTTTTTGGGCGTCGAATCTCTTGTCGATATTTCGCTCTAAGTAGCCCAGCCGACTGTGATTTTCTCCGTCGAGCCACACACGAAAACGCTCCTCCGCCTCGTTAAGATGGCGGGCAGCAACAATGCCACAGAGGTCAAATCCTACCTCTTTTGCAATTTGTTTTATCTTTTCTGCCTGAGTCATACTAATTTGACGCCAAAATTAGTGCATTTTTGGAGATTTATTAGTATATTTGTGCCGAATTTGTGCTTTAGGCACTTAAATTTGAAACTATGAAAAGCTCAAAAACACTCTACGAAGTTCTTCGTAATTGTGCCCAGCAGTACCCCTCGCGCATCGCTTTCGAGATGCTCGATGGCGAAAAGGTCACCTTCTCTGAGGTGGCTCAGCGAGTAGAATCTATTCAGGAAATGTTGGTTGCTGCGGGTCTTAACCCCGGTGATAAGGTCGCTCTTCTGAGTAGTAGTATGCCTAATTGGGGTGTCAGCTATTTGGCAATAACCTCTGCTGGCTATGTGGTAATACCCATTATGCCCGACTTCTCGGCTGAGGAACTTGATATGATTCTGCTCCACTCCGAGGCTAAGGCCCTTATGGTGTCGGATAAGCCCTATCTCAAACTCTCGAAGGAATCTATCGAGAGAATGAACATCATCATCCGTACCAAGAACCTCAAACCCTCGTCATGGAAAGTTAAGGAGCAGGGTTCGAAGGCTCTTCCTCAGCCCGACGACTTGGCTGCCATTATCTACACCTCGGGTACTACCTCCTCTCCCAAGGGCGTTATGCTCACCCATAAGGCTATCTGTTCGCAGATTGATATCGACTTCGAACTCTTCCCCGTAAACGAGGAGGATGTCTTCCTCTCGGTGTTGCCTCTCTCGCATACCTACGAGTGTTCGATAGGCCTGCTCTATGCCTTTGCTTGTGGCGCGAAAGTTGTCTATCTCGACCGTCCGCCCACGGCAGCTGCACTCCTTCCCGCATTGAAGAGAGTACGCCCTACGTTGATGCTTATCGTGCCTCTGGTTATCGAGAAGATTTTCCGCTCGCAGGTGCTTGCTAAGTTCAACTCCAACCCCGTGTTGAAATTCTTCTACAAGCTCTCGCCCCTGCGCAAGATGCTCCATCGTGTTGCCGGCAAAAAGCTCAACGAGACCTTTGGTGGCAGAATCCGATTCCTCGGAATTGGTGGTGCAAAGCTCGATTTCAATACAGAGCGATTCCTCAAGGAGGGTAAGGTTAACTACGCTATTGGCTATGGTTTGACCGAGACTGCTCCTCTGCTTGCAGGTGCTATTCCTTCGCGTGTGCGCCTCGGCTCGACGGGTCCCGCTGCACCTCAAGTTCAGTTGCGTTTGGATAATATCAATCCCGAGACAGGCATTGGTGAGCTTGTGGCACTCAGCCCCAGCGTGATGCTCGGCTACTACAAGAACCCTGAGGCTACCGCTGAGGTATTCACTGCCGATGGTTGGTTCCGTACGGGCGATCTCGCCGAGTTCGATAAAGATAACTTCGTCTATATTCGTGGCCGCTTGAAGAATATGATTGTGGGCCCCAGCGGCGAGAATATCTATCCCGAGGATATTGAGAGCGTTCTTAATACCTACTTTATGGTTGCCGACTCAGTTGTTACTCAACGTGAGGGTCGTCTTGTGGCTTTGGTTCACTTCAATACAGAGATGCTTGAGGCTAAAATCGAGGAGTGGAAGGCTGAGTGGAACAGTAAGAAGGACGAGTGGAGCAAAGAGTGGGATAGCAAGAAGAGCGAGCTTAAGAGCGATTGGGATGCAGCCACTGCCTATATCGAGAAGAAGAAACAGGAGCTTACTCGTGAGGTGATGGATTACGTTAATGCAAAGGTTAACCGTTTCTCGCAGCTCACTGCTATCATCGAGCTTAAAGAAGATTTCGTACGTACTCCTTCGAAGAAGATACGTCGATATCTTTACACCAAGTAACATTTTTCGATTTATATGCGGTAAATTCTGCACATCCCTCAAATGGCGTGAATGGCTGTACTTTGAGTACTATCCATCCACGCCATTTTTCACGATGCACAGAATTTACTCGCCTAAAATCAAAAAATACATCACGCTACTTAAGGTCGTGATTGGTGAATGGTAAATTCTGCACCGCCTTGCTTGCCGAGAATGGGAAATATGTCAAATATGTCAAATATGTCCCATCCTCAATCTTCGTTGGCACAGAATTTACTCGCCTAAAATCAAAAACTTTTCCTCTTGTATGCGGTAAATTCCGCACATCCCTCAAATGGCGTGAATGGCTGTACTTTGAGTACTATCCATCCACGCTATTTTTCACGATGCACAGAATTTCCTCGACTAAAATCAAAAAAATAAGAAAGCCGTCTAACAAGTTTTTAACCTTCTGAGAATTGCGTATTTGAAAAAGTTCTCAGATAGCTCCCGAATAAAATGAGCCTGCCCAACAAATCGTGGACAGGCTCATTTTTGCTATTTTTAAGTCTTGACTACTCGATAGTCCAAGTTTCGCCTGAGTGGAGCAGGTCCTCCATACAGTGAATCTTGCTCTTAGCTTTCACCTCCTCAACCTGACGAGCAACCTCCTCGTCGTAGCTGGGCTGACCCTCAACCGAACGGATAACACCAACGGCTACGGGGTAGTCGGGATACTTCATACCTGCAAGCTGAACGTGCAGAGTGGTATCCTCGGTGTGGGCATCGTGTACCAAGATATCATCCAAGGTATAGCCATCTTCGCCAATGGTCACCACCTTAAGTTTCATATCCTCGAATACAAGACCCTTCTCGTTGTTCTCGCCAAAGAGCATCTTCTCGCCGTGGCGCAGAGTGATGGTGTTCTTCTGACGAGTAGCCTTGTCGCCTGCAAATGCTGCGTGGGTCTTATCGTTGAAGATAACGCAATTCTGCAATACTTCGACAACCGACATACCCTTGTGCTGAGCAGCTGCCAAGAGACAATCCTGAGTGGTCTGAAGCTCCATATCAATCGAACGTGCAAAGAATGTTCCCTTAGCACCGATAACCAACTCACCGGGGGTGAAGGGCTTCTCGATAGTACCGTAGGGCGAAGTCTTAGTCACCTTACCGAGCTTGGTGGTAGGCGAGTACTGACCCTTGGTAAGACCATAAATCTCGTTGTTGAAGAGAATCATATTCAGATTCACATTACGACGAATAGCGTGGATGAAGTGGTTACCACCGATAGCCAACGAGTCGCCGTCACCCGATGCAACCCATACGCTGAGTTCGGGGTTAGCGGTCTTGACACCCGTAGCCACAGCGTTTGCACGACCGTGTACAGAGTGGAAACCGAAGGTCTTCATATAGTAGATAAAGCGCGACGAACAGCCGATACCCGAGATGAAGGTAAAGAGTCTGTGGGGGGTGTCGGTAATATCGGCAATCTTGGGCAGTGCGCGCTGCACGGCGTTAAGGATGGCGTGGTCACCACAGCCCGGACACCAGCGAACCTCTTGGTCGCTCTTGAAATCTGCCTGAGTATAATTGAACTGTGCCATAAACTTTTACTTCATTAAGGATTCAAACTTTTCTACAAGCTCAACAACGTTGAAGGGCTGACCCTCGCACTTGTTGTACTGCTCATAGTGATACTGCTGCTTCATTGCGCGGAGGTAGTTAGCGAACTGACCCTCGTTGAGCTCACATACAACGAGCTTCTTAAACTTCGAGAAAATCTCGTCAACACCTGCGGGCAGCGGGTTGATGTAGTTGAAGTGGCAGTGCGAAACCTTCTTGCCCTCGGCACGCATCTGCTCGACAGCCGCCTGAAGGTGACCGCGAGTACCGCCCCAGCCGATAACCAGCAGGTCGCCCTCGTTGTCGCCAAATACGGTCTGCGAGGGAATATCCTCAACAACCTTAGCAACCTTGTTCGCACGATTCTTAACCATCAGCTGGTGGTTAGCGGGGTCGTGAGAGATTGTACCCTTCAAGGCATCCTTCTCCAGACCACCTACACGGTGTTCAAGACCCTCCTTGCCGGGGAATGCCCAACCGCGTACGAAACGCTCGTCGCGCTTGTAAGGCATAAAGCCACCCTCGGGAGCATCGTTAACGATGGGAGCCTTGATTGCGGGGTAGTCAGCCATCGAAGGTATGCGCCAAGGCTCCGAGCCGTTAGCGATAAAGCCGTCCGAAAGCAGGATTACGGGGGTCATATGCTCAAGTGCGATACGGCTCGCCTCGAATGCATAGTGGAAGCAGTCGCTGGGCGACGATGCTGCGATAACTACTGCGGGACACTCACCATTTCGACCATAAAGTGCCTGTACGAGGTCGCTCTGCTCGGTCTTTGTGGGAAGACCTGTCGAGGGACCACCACGCTGAACGTCAACAACAACCAAAGGAAGCTCAATCATCACAGCCAGACCTAAAGCCTCGCTCTTAAGCGACAGACCGGGACCCGAGGTGGTTGTTACGGCGAAGTTACCTGCATAAGCAGCACCGATAGCGGTACAGATACCTGCAATCTCGTCCTCTGCCTGAACGGTCTTTACACCGAGGTCACGACGCTTAGCAAGCTCCTCAAGGATTACGGTTGCGGGGGTAATGGGGTAGGAGCCGCAGAACAGAGGCAGGTTAGCCTTCTCGGCAGCAGCCATCAGACCCCAAGCAGTTGCTACGTTACCGCTGATGGAGCGATAGGTACCCTTCTCGAGCTTTGCGGGAGCAATGGTATAGGTGTTTGCAAACTGGTGGGTGTTGGCAGCATAGTTGTAACCAGCCTCAATAGCCAACACGTTAGCCTGTGCAATAACAGGATTTTTCTTAGCGAACTTCGACTCCAAGTAGCTCTTAGCGTGGTCGTCGGGACGGTGGTAGATGAAGAAGCAGATGCCAAGTGCAAACATATTCTTACACTTAACAACCGACTTCAAATCCAGACCGGTCTCCTTGAGAGCCTCCTTGGTCATCGTGGTAATGTTGGGGGTAACTACATTGTAGCCTCCGAGGTTAAGCTCCGCGATAGGATCGTCGGTAGCAAAACCTGCCTTGCGCAGATTCTCCTCGGTAATCGAGTCTCCATCCAGAATTACTGTTGCCGAACTCTTCAGCCACTTGCGGTTAGCCTTCAAAGCAGCAGGGTTCATAGCCACCAACACGTCGCAATAGTCGCCCGGGTGCAAAGCACGATGGTCGCCAAAGTGAACTTGGAAGCCCGAAACGCCGGCTACCGTACCCTGCGGAGCGCGAATCTCTGCGGGGTAGTCCGGGAATGTTGAGATGTCGTTTCCGAGCAGCGCAGATGTGTCGGAAAAGAGCGTACCCGTGAGCTGCATACCGTCGCCCGAGTCGCCCGAGAAGCGAATCACAACGTCATGCACCTCTTTTACATTGATATTGTCCATATAAATAGAATTAGGTTAGTTCTCTGTTTATTTTTATACGAATACAAAGGTAAGATTTTTATTCGGAATAAGGGTCAAAAAAAACAAAAATTATTGCCCAAAATTACTTTTCGAGCCATTTTGTTCTAAATATCTTATTTTCTTTGACCGTTTCGACCTCTTATTCTTCGAAACGGGAGTTTCAATACACCCCAAAATGCTTCGCCAAATATTCCTGACGACATCTTCGAAGTGCCAAATGTGCGGTCAACAAATATTATCGAAACCTCCTCGATATTGAACCCCAACTTCCAAGCCGTATATTTCATCTCTATCTGAAAGCCATATCCCACCATCTTGATTTTGTCGAGATTTATCACCTCCAGCACCTTGCGACTGTATGCCACAAAACCGGCTGTCGAATCCTTGACAGGCATACGCGTAACCATCCTCACATACTTCGATGCGAAGAACGACATCAGCAGTCGGCTCATAGGCCAATTCACCACATTAACCCCCTTGCAGTAGCGTGAGCCTACCGCCACATCGGCACCCGAGCTGAGCGAGTCCTCCAATCTCAACAGGTCGTCGGGGTTATGCGAGAAGTCGCAATCCATCTCGAATACCGCCTCGTAGTCCCTCTCCAAAGCCCACTTGAAGGCTGTTATGTAGGCTGTGCCGAGTCCGAGCTTGCCGCTGCGCTCAATCAGATGAAGGCGCGACTTATACTCCGACTGCAACTCCTCGACTGCGCGAGCCGTTCCATCGGGCGAGCCGTCATCGACAATCAGAAGGTCGAAGTTGCCATCGAGCGACATAACCTTCTGTATCATTCTCGATATGTTCTCAATCTCGTTATAGGTTGGTATTACTACAAGCTTTTTCATATTTGCTAAATTTATGTGCGCCAAGCATATATCTTACCAGCATCGAACCTCGATAGATGCCGTATGGTTTCTTGACCGCCTTACTTCTAATCTCTTTGCGTTGTGTCTCTAACCTGCCATGTTCGCCCAAAAACTCCCACCAAGCTTTGAACACCGCTTTGAAGGCTCCCACGTGACCCTGCATAAGGTAGCTCAGTGCTGCTGCAAGGTCGGTTATGGGGCGGATGATGCTTACCACTGCACGCTGCATAGGTGAACTGCATTTGAACAGCATCCTCAGATTGTTGCGATGGTTGAGAAAAGTTTTAAGTGGTGAATCGACTTTTAGGGTTGCTGCTCCAACGTGCAGCACAGTGCTTTGTGGTATGACTCTGAGTCGCCATCCGGCAAGCTGCATACGCCACCCGAGGTCAATCTCCTCCATGTGGGCAAAGTAGCTCTCGTCGAATCCGCCCAACGAGTGGAACACCTCGCTGCGACAGCACATTGCAGCTCCCGATATCCAAAACACATCGCATGGGGTGTCATACTGACCCTCATCGCGCTCAATGCTTTGGAGTATGCGTCCGCGACAAAACGGATAGCCCAAGTAGTCGATAAATCCGCCACTTGCTCCGGCATACTCAAACATATCGGGCTTGTGCCACGAGCGTAGCTTAGGGCCTACACAGCAGAGCGTCGGGTCTTGGTCCAGAGCTTCAATCAGTGGCTCAATCCATCCTTTGAGTGGCTCAACATCGGAGTTGAGCAATACGTAGTATTCGGCATCTATCTGCTTGAGTGCCAAGTTATATCCCGCAGCAAAGCCATAGTTTTTGTCCAACCTTATCAGCTCTACCGACGGATGGTTATCCATGATGTATTGGCATGAAGAGTCGGTCGAGCCGTTGTCTGCCACAACAACCCTCACGGATTGAGGCAGACTTTGGATAACCTTGCCCAAGAATTGGCGTAACATCTGCTCACCGTTCCAATTCAATATGACAACAGCCGTACTCGTCATTGATTTTTGGTAAAGTCGATTAGTTTTTGTTGCTTTTCTCGCGTGTGCTTCCAACGCTTGTGTGACCACATCCACAACTCTGGTCTTTGGCGAATCATATTTTCCAAAGCCTTGACATAACGCTCGGTCAGAACATTAGGCTCAAGAGCCTCCTTGCCATCATATAGTTGGTCTAATTTTACGGCAAATCTGCCTGCGCTGATCCTTCTTACGTTTACGAAATAGACCGGCAGATTAAATCTCAGAGCCAACTTCTCGGCTCCGTCGAAAAAGACCGTATCCTGATTCAAAAAATTGAACCAATGGCTGTCGGGTCTCAAGGGAGGATTCTGGTCGGCAATAAGTCCAAGTATGGTGTTGCTTTGGCTCTGGCGATTACGCAGATAGCATCTGACCGTATCGTGCATAGGTGTCAGTGAGATGTTTGGGGCAAGTGTGCGAAGTCTGATGTAGAACTGCTCAAAGACCTTGCTTTTGAGGGGATGATATACCCCCAAGAATGTCGATTCTCGGTCGAACCAACACCATAACAGGAAATACTCCCAACAACCAAAGTGCGATGCCATTGCTATCCAATCTTTGCCTCGGGTGCGTTGCAGATGCTCCTCGCCATTATCCCACTCAATCAGCCCGCCTTTGCTCTCGGGCTTCGCTCCAGCAAGGCTTATTGTGCCTACGATAGCCTCCGAAAGTCGCCTGATATTCAGATGCATAAGCTTCAGATGCTCCTTGTGGCTTAGTTCGGGGAATGAGCGTTCTAAGTTGCCGAGAATAACTTTGCGACGATAGCGCACCAACCACATAAGAAATACTATTATGGGTTGCAGGATGTGGAATCTGAACCAATGAGGTGTGGCACTTATCGCTCGACAAAAGCCCCAAAGCAGCTCCAAAGCCACCCTCTGATTCCATTTTAGAGACTTCTCTTTACTCATCTTCCGGCTCGTTTTTCTCGCGCTTACTCCTTCCCGAGCCGGCTACGACAATTACAAATTCGCCCTTCGGCTCCGTTGTGCGGAAATGTTCCAACAATTCGGCTATCGAGCCACGTACCGTCTGCTCGAATTTTTTGGATATCTCGCGCGAAACCGATACTTGACGCTCTAAGCCAAATACTTCGCCAAATTGTTCGAGGCTTTTGACTACTCTGAATGGCGACTCGTAGAATATCATCGTACGCTCTTGGTCGCGCAGAGCCTCAAGACGCTTCATGCGTCCCTTCTTTTGTGGCAGAAAGCCCTCGAAGGTGAAGCGGTCACATGGGAACCCACTCTGAATAAGTGCAGGAACGAAGGCGGTTGCCCCGGGCAGTGTCTCAACATCGATGCCTGCCTCGACACAACTCCTCACAAGCAGAAATCCCGGGTCGGATATGCCCGGTGTGCCGGCATCGGAGATTAGTGCTACGGTGTGGCCCGCCTCGATTGATTCGGTAACCATTCTGACCGTTGCATGTTCATTGAACTTGTGGTGCGAGTACATTCGCTTTTCAATACCTAAGTGCTTGAGTAGCACCGCCGATGTGCGTGTATCTTCGGCTAAGATGAAATCTACCTCGCGCAGGACATTTATCGCTCGGAGTGTTATATCATCCAAGTTGCCAATCGGGGTTGGTACGATATAGAGTTTTGACATTTTATTCGCTAAATTTGCGCCACAGCAAGTCGCCCAGCAGACGTGCTGCCTCGCTGTTGGCATTCCATTGGAAATTGTCGTAAATGTAAATCATACAGTCCTCGAGCGACGGGAGAGAGTCGAGTTCTGATATGGTCTTGTCGAACAGCTCTCTGTTGCCGCCAAACAGCTCGCCGGTCATCAGGAATTTATCGTTTATGCCGATATTTTCGAATAGCGACCCTTTGCGATTGACAATCGTGGTTGCGGTGGTCTGGGGCTTTGGCTGTTGCTCGGAGAGTATATCAGCCACGCTCTTCTGCTCGGAGCGCAACTTGTCCGATAGGGTAGCCTTAGGCTCTGTGGTAGGGTGTTGAATAGCAGGTGTTTGGGGCTGTTCGGTGGAAGCGTTGCTCTCGGTTGCGGACTTCACCCCGGGAACTTGAGGCTCGGCAACAGTCGGTTGCGGTGCAGGCTCTTGGGGGGACTGCGAGACTCTTGCGGGAGCTGCTTGCTGATTTGGAGCTGCGGGCCAAGTGGCGTCGGTGCGCGGAAGGGTACGTGTACGTCCACCTCTCTGACGTGAGGGGGTGTATGCCGACGCCGATACTCTGCGTACCTCACCCTCGATGGGGGTCTCCTCGAATACCTCGTCGGTATCGAACTCGTCAAACTTGCGACGAGGCTTGCGAGCCGAAGTGCGCTGTTCGCTGTGGGTAGGTTCGCCGTAGAGCGACATCATTCGACGTCTGGAGCTTCTGCCTCTGATGGGCAGATCCATCTCGCTGAAGAGCGTGCTTTGACCATTTTGGGGTTGTGCGCTCTGCTCGTTTTGAGGTTCTGGCTCAACTATCGATTTGGTTATGGGAGACTGTTGGGGCTGAGGTTCAATTTCTTGAGGTGCAATTGGCTGCTGTTCAGTGGTTTGATTCTCGGCAGTTTGCTCTTCTGCTACCTCTTCCGATTGAGGCTCGCTCCTCTGCTCCTCTGCATTTTCGACTGTGGTGATAGGCTCCAAAGAAGTGATAGGCTCTTGTGGGTGGAAAATCATATCGTCGAAATCGATATCCACCTCCAAGATATCGTCGTACGTAGGTTCGGGGAGTTCGTCAAACGCCTCTACACCTGCCGTCACTGCCGCGTCCTTCTCCTTCACAGGCTCAGGTTCTTCCATAGGTTCCGGTTCTTCCATAGGTTCCGGTTCCTTCATAGGCTCAGGTTCCGAAACAGCCTCTGACTCCGACTCCGGTTCTGTTTCAGGTTCCGGCTGAGGTTCAACCATCTGCTCAACCTCTTCCTCATGCGCTATGCTCTCAGCAGATTCGTTCTCGGCATCAGTCGCCTCGCTATCTTGATTCAGAGCAGGTGCCACTACAACTTCGGTTGTGACAACCTCAGCTGTCGGCTCAGTAGCCTCTGAAGGCTCAATATCGATTTGCTCGAAACGGATTTGTTCGTACAATCTTTTCAGCTTTTCGAGTATAAGGTCGCGCTCGATGGCGGAGTTGCTCCATCCATCGACAATGTCGGTCAAACGACGCAACTCTTCGCGTATCTGTTTAAGCTCCATTGTGTTCAAACTTTTTAATGAGCAAAGATAATAAAAAAAGGGGTTAATACAAAGAAATGAGGGGTGAATATTATCGCTTGCCGAAAAAGCTGCGTTTAGTGGTTATTCTGTTGCTTAATTCTTTGAATTATCACATAGATTTAGTATCTTTGCGCGTTAAAAGTGTAATAAGTTAAAAATTGAGATAAATGGCATTACAATGCGGTATTGTGGGTCTTCCCAATGTCGGAAAATCGACCCTCTTCAACTGCCTTTCCAACGCTAAGGCGCAGGCAGCAAATTTCCCTTTCTGCACCATCGAGCCTAATGTGGGCGTAATCACGGTGCCCGACCAGCGACTCATCCGCTTGGCAGAGATTGACAACCCTAAGCGTGTGGTTCCTACGACAATCGAAATTGTCGATATCGCAGGTCTTGTGAAGGGTGCATCCAAGGGTGAAGGCTTGGGTAATAAGTTTCTCGGAAATATCCGTAACACCAACGCTATTATCCACGTTTTGCGTTGCTTCGAGAATGAGAATATCACCCACGTTGACGGTACTGTTGATCCCGTGCGCGATAAGGGTATTATCGATACGGAGCTTCAGCTCAAAGACCTTGAAACGGTGGAGAACAACATCGGCAAGTGTCAGAAGCAAGCTGTGGCAGGCGATAAGATTGCTAAGCGTAAGTTCGAAATCCTGACCCTCTTTAAGGAGGCTTTGGAGCAGGGTCGTTCGGCGCGTACGGTCGAGACCGATAAGGAGGATAGAAAGCTTGTTGCCGACCTTAACCTGCTGACCGACAAGCCTGTACTCTATGTCTGCAACGTTGACGAGAAGAGTGCCGTGAATGGTAATGCACACACCGAGGCTGTGAAGGCTGCCATCGCCGACGAGAAGGCAGAGATGCTTATCGTGGCGGCTGCTGCCGAGGCAGATATTGCCGAGTTGGAGGATTTCGACGAGCGTCAGATGTTCCTCGAGGACTTGGGTCTGGAGGAGTCGGGTGTAGCTCGCCTTATCAAGGCTGCTTACAAGTTGCTCAACCTTGAGACCTTCTTCACTACGGGTGCCGATGAGACTCGAGCTTGGACCTACAACAAGGGAATGAAGGCTCCGCAGACCGCCGGTATCATC
>CAZFQU010000023.1:0-26870 GCA_964521245.1 uncultured Alistipes sp.
TTGTAATGCTTGCAACATCGTGTGCGAAGGATGATGTATCCGACCCACAGGTGGGTGGCGATCAGCTGGTTTCGTTCAGCGTATCGACTCCCGAGTTGGCGACTCGCGCCATCAGCGATGGCGAGACTGCCAAGAATCTAACCGTAACTGTTTACGAGAAAGACGTTAACGGCAGCTATGTTCTGCTAGAGCAGCTAACCAAGACTGCTACTTTCACCGACCTTAAGGCTACTGTAGATTTCCGCCTTGTAACCGGTAAGACCTACTGCTTCGCTTTCTGGGCACAGGCTGAGGGCGCACCCTACACTTTCGACTACGCGAGTGCAACTATTTCTGTTGATTACAGTGGCAAGGCTAACAACGAGGCGCGTGATGCATTCTTTGCATATCGCCACGACCTTTTGGTAGATGGTGCTATTTCGGAGACCGTCACTCTGAAGCGTCCCTTCGCACAGCTCAACGTAGCTACTGCAGATTGGGCAGAGGCTCTTGAGTCGAAGATTGAGGTTAAGACCACCAATCTTGTTGTTCTTGAGAACATCTACACCAAGCTTAATCTTCTCTCGGGTGAGGTTTCTGAGCCTATTTCGAGCGCAATAGAACTTACTGCTAACACTATTCCCGCAGGTGAGGATGCAAATGCAACTGCTGTTGAGCAGCTCGAGGGTTATGAAACCTATCGTTGGTTGTCGATGAACTATCTGCTTGTAAACGAGAAGGAGCTTACTCAGGTTTGCATGCTTACCAACGACACCGATGTTGAGGAAAAGAACTGGACTAACGTACCTCTTCAGCGCAACTATCGCACCAACATTTTGGGTAACATTCTCACCTCGCAGGTTGACTTCAATATCGAGATTAATCCTATCTTCGATGGTGGTTATGACTATGTTGTTTCTGCTGAGAAGGATCTTAAGAAGATGGTTGACGCTGTTGCAGGCGAGAAGAACCCAGTTATCTCTCTGACCGAGGATGCAGAAATCGATGTTAAGGATGCTCTGCTGGCTATTGACAATACAACTGTTGAGACTCTTACCATCGTAGGTAATGGTCGCACCCTCACCGCAAAGGGTGTTGGTCACCGTGGTATCGAGGCTGGTAGCAACGCTAAGGTTATCTACAAGGACCTTGTATTTGTTGACCAGACTAAGTATTTGTCAGAAAATGGCGAGACTGCCTGGGAGTTCTGCTACCTTGAGCTTGGTGGTAATCTCCGTTTCGAGAATTGTGTATTCGACTATACCGTAATGTTCGACGGTCCTGCGACCGAGGTTGTAGATTGCGTATTCAACGGTAAGAGTACCAATGAGGCAAACAAGGAGAACGAGTATGCAGCTTGGGTATATAGCGGTGTGGCTTCGTTCTTAAATTCGCAGGTAAATGGCTATCGTGGTATCAAGATTGCTGATATGTATAGTGATAGCGATGTTACTGAGGTAGTTATTGATGGCTGCACTTTCACCGACCTCGAGAAGAAGCCCGGTGTTGCAATTGATGAGAACATAGGTGAGGAGATGGCTGTAACCATTAAGAACTCCTACTTTGTAAATTGCCAGCCCGGTGACCAGAGCAAATATATCTATGAGACCGACAATGTTGAACCTACATTAGAGAATAATGTTGTTACCTCCAACGCCATTGTAACTTCGCAGGCTGCATTCGAGACAGCTTTGGCTGATGGTGGCGATATCCTCCTTGCAAAGGCTGAGGGTACACGTGCCGAGGCTGATTACCAGTGGAAGAATCCCTCGAAGCCTTTCCGTATCATCGGTGTTGAGGAGGATGTTGTAATTAAGATGAACAACACAACTAATAACTCTCTTTGTGCTAATAATAAGGTAGCCGTTGAGTTCGAGAATGTAACTCTTCAGTTCAACAATGTTGAGTACTCCGGTTTCCACCACTCTACTTTGGAGAGTTATAAGAATTGCGTTATTGAGGGTTACCTCAAGACCTACGCTCCCAAGGTAGAGTTCGTTGGTTGTAATTTTGTTCAGACAACTGCCGATAAGTATAGCCTCAATGTTTATGGCAGGGGCGATGTCTTTATCTCGGATTCGAAGTTTAATGGCACAGGCAAGGGTATGTATGTTTACAGCGAGACAGCAGGTGAGTACAATGTAACTATCGAGAATACCGACTTTATTGCAAGCGAGACCATTGTTGGCAAGGCTGCTGTGCAAATGCACACTGAGAAGAGTATCTATGGCAAGCTCGCTCTTAACAATGTTACTGCTACCGGTTTTGATAGCTCGATTAACGGCGGACTCTACAACGAGCTTAACAACGTTACTAAGGAGCTTACCAATAATTTCACCAAGATTATCAATGGTCAGCTCAATGTTACTATTGATAACGAGGAGGATTTCAAGGAGGTTATTGTGGATGCAGGCAAGGCAGGTGCTGGTAACACCACTATTACCATCACCAAGGACCTTGATATGAGCGTTGTTGCTGATTGGGAACCTATTAATGTTGATGGTTATCACGGTGCCGACATCGTTACCATCGAGGGTAATGGTACAACTATCACCGGTCTTAAGGGCGCGCTCTTTGCAGGTGGTTTCGCAGGTGGTTCGGGTATAGTTATCAAGAACCTTACCATCGAAGGTGCAGAGATTGTTGCCGACAACACTCAGGGTTATGGTGCTTTTGTAAACTGCGCTGATTCGATGGATGAGATTACTCTTATCAACTGCCACCTCTTGAACTCATCGATTATCACTCCTAACGATGGTCAGGCTGAGTCGCGTATCGGTGGTCTTATCGGTTGGACTGCTGGTTATGGCAACCCCAATGACGGACCCGTTGATTCGTATATCACAGTTAAGGATTGCTCGGTTAAGGGATGTACTCTTAAGGGCTTTGGCTCGATTGGTGGTATTGTAGGTCACGCCGGCGCAAACAAGGCTACTTACACAATTATCGAGGAGTGTGAAGTAGTCGGCAATACCTTTATCTCGACCGACGATGGTGGTTGGAGAGTAGGTGTTGTTGTTGGTACTGCTAACAATGGTCAGTGCGAGATTAAGAACATTACCGAGAGTGGTAATACCCTTAAGCAGGAGAATGCAAGTGATGTTCAGAACCCTACAGGCGATAAGCGCAACTACTTTGGTCGTTTCGTTCCCGCAGGCACTGGTTCGCTTGTAATTGACGGCGTTGTTTTCTAATATCCTATTATCACACAAAAAGAGCCTGTCTAACAAGTTTTTTGGGACCTGTCCTTCGAGGCAGGTCCTTTTTGTGTAAGGAATTATGATTTTAAGGCTTGCGAAGCACCCAAAAGGAACTTAACCTTAGGAATCACCTTGTTAGACACCCCATTTTCTATAAGGATAGCAAAAAATAGAACCTGACCAACATCGTTAGTCAGGTTCTATTTACTTGAACGGTCACTCTCAAAGATTACTTCGCGTTCTTCTTATCGTAGCGTTTTGCGTAGCGGCTCATAAACTTATCGACGCGACCTGCGGTGTCAACCAACTTCATCTTACCGGTGTAGAAGGGGTGCGATGTGTTGGAGATTTCCATCTTATACACGGGATAGGTTTCGCCGTTCACTTCGATGGTCTCTTTTGTCGAAACGGCGGACCGGCACAAAAACACGTGGTCATTGGACATATCCTTGAATGCCACAATACGATAATTCTGAGGATGGATTCCTGCCTTCATTTTCGTAGGTTTTTGTTATTGTTAATATTATGTGTGTGTTACTTTTTCACTTTTCAGCGTGCAAATATAGCCATTATTTTGCGAACTGCAAACAATTAGCCATTTTTTTATCTTTTGTCTGCCGCTTTTACGGCTCTTTATCAGCTATTTCGCTATCCTCGACGCCTAAATTCGGAGCAGACAATGCCCGTTGCCATAGCCACATTGAGCGACTCGGTGGTGCGACGCGATGCGGGATATGGGGGGATGAGCAACTTATTTGTAATCAGTTTGCAACACTCCTCGCTGATGCCTCGGCCCTCGTTACCCATAACGATTATTCCCTCCTCAGAGAGCTTGCTCTGGTAGATATTCTCGCCCTCGAGTAGTGCGCCATAGATGGGGATACCTATCTTTTTAGCCTCTGCAAGTAGCTCCGCAAGCGGTGTGTAGTGTACTCTCACCCTCAGTATTGCTCCCATCGTAGCCTGCACCACCTTCGGATTAAAACAATCGGCAGAGTTAGGCGAGCAGACAATATCGCTGATGCCAAACCAATCGGCAAGGCGTATGATTGTGCCGAGATTACCCGGATTTTGAACCTCGTCTAAGGCGAGAGTAAGTCTGCCTTTCAGCTCTTCGGCTTGCAACCGGTAGTGAGGTATCTCGACAAGTGCAATGGAGTTATTAGCCGTCTTGAGCAGTGTCATACGCTCAAGTTCCTTTGGGGTAGCAACCTCGATGTTTGCTCCGCTAAAGACTCCCTCAAGAGCATAAATCTTTCGCACATTAAGCCCCGAAGAGCGAATCTCGGATATGAGTTTCTCGCCCTCAGCAACAAACAGTCCCTCGGCGAGTCGGTTACGTTTGTCGTCGAGCGACCTTACAAGTTGTATTTCAGCCTTTGTTATCATCTGCCACGTCTGTTTTCGGGTATCTCGAAGCAGCACCCCTCGATAGCCAATTCCGTATTACTAAACTCGTTGCGACACTCCTCAAGTAGCGGTTGCAAATCCTTATAGCGCGACGAGAAGTGACCAATAATGAGTCGCTTAGCTTCGGCTATGGTTGCTGCCTTTGCTGCATCTATGGTTGTAGAGTGTCCACGCTCCTTTGCTGTCGAATGCTCATCGTGCATATAGGTTGTCTCGTGGTAGAGCAGGTCAACGCCTTGGCACATACCTGCCGCCTTTGCCGAGAAGTTGGTATCCGACAAGTAGGCGTAGGAGCGTGCAGGGTAGGGAATATAAGTCAGCTCCCCATTTTCAATAGTCTCACCACTCTCCAACGTTACATCTTCACCACGTTTGGCTGCCGCTATCTGAGCTATCGAAAGGTTATACTTCTCTATCTTAAACTTCTCGACATTGAGTGGAGGTTCCTTCTCGCGGAAAAGATAACCCGAAGTGGGCAATCTGTGGCGCAGAGGCACAGACCACACCTGAAGTGTGCGGTTCTCGAAAATCATCTTATGCTCCGTGGTATCAACCCGAATCCACTCCACCTCGTAGCCGAGATTGGAGTCGAAGTAGCGCAAATGATTATCCAAAATCTCGCCCAAGGGTGCAGGGCCATAGATAGTCAGCGGTGTTTTGCGCCCATAGAGATTCAGAGTAGAGAGCATCGGAAAGAGTCCGAACACGTGGTCGCCGTGCAGATGCGAGATAAACACCGCTCTGATTTTCAGCGGGTTAATGCCGTAACGAAAGAGCTGTTGCTGCACACCCTCCCCCGCATCGAGCAGAAAATACTGTTCGTTGAGGTTTACCACTTGCGCCGAAGGGTGGCGACCTACGGTGGGCTTTGCCGACGAGGAGCCAAGTATGGTGACCGAGAAACTCACTTTTGTTTAAGATAATCTCTGCGGGATTCGAAAACCCCGCAGAGATCAATTTTATTAAACTATATACTACTTAATACCGTTTGCAGAGAGCCAACGCTCGCAATCTAGAGCTGCGATGCAACCCGAACCTGCGGCGGTGATTGCCTGACGATAGTGGGGGTCCTTAACGTCGCCGGCAGCAAATACACCCTCAACCGAAGTCTTCGATGTGCCGGGCTCAACCTTGATATATCCCTCGTGGTCAAGTTCCAACTGACCGGCAAATACCTCGGTATTGGGGTGGTGACCGATAGCGAGGAAGAAGCCGTCGATAGCAATCTCGGTCTCCTCACCGGTTGTCGAGTGCTTGAGGCGTGCGCCTGTTACACCATCCTCATCGCCCAACACCTCAGCGGTATTATGCTCGAAGAGAACCTTGATGTTGGGAGTGTTGAATACGCGCTCCTGCATAGCCTTCGATGCTCTGAGGAAGGGCTTACGAACGATAAGATATACCTGACGGCAGAGGGTTGCAAGGTAGGTTGCCTCCTCGCAAGCGGTGTCACCACCACCCACTACTGCAACGTCACGCTTACGGTAGAAGAATCCATCGCAAGTAGCACAAGCACTAACGCCCATACCACGATACTTGGTCTCCGACTCCAGACCCAGATACTTTGCCGATGCACCAGTCGCAACAATGAGCGACTCTGCCTCAATCTGATGCTGACCACCATCAACCTCAACAGCGAAGGGACGCTTCGAGAGGTCAACCTTTGTGATGTGACCACGACGAACATCCGCACCAAAACGCTCGGCCTGCTTCTTAAGGTCTGCCATAAGGTCGTTGCCGGTAGTTCCCTCGGGATAGCCGGGGAAGTTCTCTATCTCGGTTGTTGTCGTAAGCTGACCTCCGGGCTGAATACCCTCATATACTACGGGCTGAAGATTTGCGCGTGATGCATAGATTGCTGCGGTGTAGCCACCAGGGCCACTGCCAATGATAAGTACTTTAATTCTCTCCATAGTTCGGTTATTTTATTTAGGTTAATATTTTTCTCTTTTTAATACATCAATTTCAACTCCCACAAAAACTGTGTAGCACTGCCCCTCTACCCTGCTCTCGCCACTTTTTACATTTGGCTCAGTCGCGTCTTATTGCCGAGGTTCCGATGCTGAGTAGCGAGATAATTTCTGCTGCCGAGCAATTGTATGCCAACATTTTATAGGGTCCATGCTCACTGATACCAAATTGAGTTCTAATCTCAGGCTCAAGTTCCAAAGGCAGGTTGCTTGCCATGGCGTAGAGCAGTTCTGCATCACTATCGCCATTGAGCTTACTCAAGGAGTTCGGGAATATCAACGGATTTTTATCCACACACCCCCTTAGGTGGTTCTGCACAATCATCACTCTGCTCTTTTGGGTCGATATATCCCCAATACGCGAGGCTGCAGCAATGAGCATCTGATTCGTGGCATCGGTCGCCATACCGTCGGTAATGTTTATCAGTATGGGAGCTATGCTGTTTTGGTTCTCTCTCCTCTTTGCCCAATCGCTCATTATCTGTTCTGCCCTGAGCATCATAGCTAACATAGGTGTTGCACCCTCAGCCTCGAATCGGTCCAATGCCACAGCCTTGACTATCTGCTCGAAACTATCACCCTCGCCGTCTGCAATCCGGGTTACGGGCAGGTACCATCTATCTCCAAATGCCGACTCTACACCATCGTCACGATAGCACAACACACCTATATCGTAATAGTTGCGAACGCCATCACCTCGTCTGGCTCGTTCGACCAGCTCATAGAGTAGTGAGTATGCTATGTTTCGCATTTGGTCTGCCTTACGCCTACTACTTTCTGCGGCAAATTGCGAGGTCATCGACCCCGAAAAGTCGAGAGCTAAAAGCAACAATGCACGATGCTCGCGTGTTATCGATAGTCCCATCAGCTCAAAAAAACTATTTTAGACCTCGGACATTGTGGAAGTCCTCCCTAACCACATCATCCTCACCACTCTCAAGACCATAGCTTATAGCCATCTCCAGAGAACAATCGCGCAGGCGGTCGTTCTCTGTTGTCTGACGCATGGCCTTTCGTGCTCCCTTGCCCGCATCCACTGCCTCGTCTATATCCTGCTCTGTCGGACGGCGACCAAGCAGCTCACCATACAGAGCCACTGCCCAGCTATGGGCATAATCATCATAGCTGCCAAGGAATCGGCTCAGACGCTCCTCCACCTCATCGAGCGATAGAACAGAGCCACCATCCACATCATCTAATAGTTGCTCCACATAGCTTCGCAGGATATATTGTCCTGCCATATCAATCCATCTGCCCGAGCCATCACACTCCGCTCTGCAACTACCCTTCGACAGCATCATACCGAGCGAAGCTACTATCGCCTTGTTGTAGAGCCTTATACCACGCGCCAACAGTGTCGAACGGATAAAGACTTTTTTATAGGTGTAAGTCTCGGCATCCGGCTCTTGCTCGCGCAGAATGTTTAGCACATTGACCGCCGAGACCATTGACTGACAGATGTATGGGTTATACTCCTCAAAGTTTATACGGTCGCGCTTAAGGCGACGCTTATCCCTCTGAGGCCACTTTTCGATATCTCTCACCGCACCGTAGCTCGTAAGGTTGGCTCCGGGCATCAACATCGAGCGACCATCCTTTTCGATAAGATAGGAGTAGGGGAACTCCGAGGTATCGTGGTGGAAGGAGTGGTGTCCCAGAATCATCGTGAAGGCTCCTTCGAGTGCCGGCGACATAATATATGCTCCGCTGGCAAACTTACACCCTCTGAGGTGTACCGACTGATGCACGGCTCCACTTTTGAAGAGGTGGTTGCTCTGATTCGAACCACTACCCGCATTGAAGAACGAGAACATTCCGGCAATCAGCAACGAGGATTTATGGTGTGAGACGGTGTAGGGACCGGCGAATATCGACGCTGCCTCGCCATTCTCGCAATGCGAATTGGCAAAGAAGAGCGACTCGCTTGCCGAGAACGCCTTATCCAAAATAACGCTCTCGCCCACAAAACACCTCTGAATTATCGCACCGTTGTCAACCTCAGCACCTTCGGCTATAATAAAATCATAGGCCTTGACATCCACTCCGACAACGCTGTCGTTGCATATCGTACCATTCTCGAGCGCCGACACACCATCGATGGTCACTCCATCGCCAATATTCACCTCGCGGATAAATCGCGCTCCGCGAATCTTGCAACCGGCTCCGACCCTACCTATTGTCGAGCGTTGGTTTTCGGCATACTTGTCGATAAACTCCTCGAGTCGGGCAATGGTTTGCGGACGGTGGCGAAATATGGCGAGTATATAGGCAAGTTGCGAGCTGAGCCTATCAAAAATCTTAACTTTACGCCCCTCGCACTCGTTCATTGTTGCCACCATCACGCCGTTGCCAAAGCACGAAGAGTGGCGACACTCCAAAGCCGTAACACTCTCGATGGTTGAACCCCTGCCAATCGAGTAGTTGCAGACCGAGGAGTTTTCTATTTTAGCTCCACTTGCTACAATCACCTTGCCCGAGAGGCGACTACGACGAATCTGCTCGGGGCTGAAATCCTCGCAGACCTCAACCATCGACCAATCGTCACAATAGTTACCCAGAGCCTCAAGCTTAAGGCACTCTTCGGCGGTGATAGCTCGCATTAAGCTCATCTATTACTTGTGGCTAATAACCAGAATCTTCGACAGCGACCAGAACTTCTCCTGATCGACAATTACCAACGATTCAATCAATCCCTTTTCATCCTGACTCTCGACCAGCCAATAAGACTCTTCAGGATGCGAGGTAACTACCGTAACACCCTTTCTGCCAATATTCACACTCTTCATTATACGAGTGTCGGCAGTGGTGAAAAGTGCCATATTGGGTGACTCGGTGATGGAAGGTGTGCGTCCCATCACACCCTTCTTGGCTACAATATTATCGCTAATGAGCTGCTTCTCGGGAGCAATGATATAGTGGGCAGTGTGGAGTTGAGTGGTCTTTTGCGTAACCTCAGCCTCAAGCTCTCGCTTCTTATCCTCGAGATTATCCACCTGCTCACTCTTCTGAGCTACCTCAGCCGCCAGACTCTCTACCTTTAGGCCCATATCCGAAAGCTCGCTCTTAAGCTTAGTTATCTCCTTATTTTGGCTATCCATCTGGCTGTTAAGTTCCGATATCAACTTCTCCAAACCACTAATTTTGGCATTCGCTTTCTTCAATCTCTCAGCCTTCTTCTCAAGGTCGGCAATGCGTGCGCGGTTATCGGCAAGCAGTTGGTCAATCATCGTCAAATCGTCGCTCATCTTGGCGAATGCCGAGTTGTCAACACCCTCGCCCTTCTCGATAGTGATAATACCCTCGCGCTGCTTAATCTGCTCGATGTTATCGGTAATTACCGCCATTGATGCAAATATATCGTTAATCATAGCCTCCTTATCGTCAACCGCGACCTGAAGAGAGTCTATTTCGCCCTGCATACGCTCTGCATTTTGTTTCGACACACACGATACGAGCGCGATTCCGATGAGCAAAAGAGTTGTCAGTTTTTTCATAGTCAATAATATTTTATTATTTGATTTACAAAGATAGGTAAAAAAAATGAAAATATGAAATCCCCCGCTCTCATCTATCCTCCGACAGCAAAAGGGCTGTCACAACAACCAATTGCGACAGCCCTTATTGTATGAGATATAACCTCTATATCTTACTTTTTGAGGTCAACCTCCTTACCCTTCTCGAGAGGAAGCTCTACGGGCTTCTTAGCGGGCATGGGAGCAGGAGTAACATCGATAAGTTCAACTACGAAGTGAAGAGCCTCGTTGCCACCGGTACCACGGTTTCCACGCTTACCGTATGCCAACTCAGCAGGGATGAAAAGCTCAATCTTACCACCCTTACCAATGAGCTGCATACCCTCGCCCCAACCCTTGATTACACGGTTGAGAGGGAACTCGATAGGCTCATTCTTAGCGAAGTCCTCGGGAAGCTGCTTCTTGAGAGCCTCCTGACGAGCCTTAGGCATATCCTCGAAGCGCGAAGCATCAAACACCTTGCCGTTGGTCTTCATACCCTTGTAGTGAACCTTCACGCGGTCACGAGTGCTGGTAGCCTTAACGGTGGTATCTCCCTCGTCGATAATACGATAGAGCAGACCCGACTCAGTCTTCTTAACACCCGACTTCTTCTCCATCTTAGCCAACCAAGCCTCGCTCACTACGCGATTCTGCTCGGGAAGAACAACTTGGAAGTAGTTCTGGCAGAACTTGCGAGCGTCGGGAACAGTAATGGTATTATTGCCATCAATGCTCTCCTGAATTCCCTTAATCACCCAGCAGAACTGCAAGGGTACCGTGTCGTCGTTCTTCATACCTACACCCTGCACAACACCAAATGCGTAGGAGAGGCTGTCACGCTCACCCTCGCTTACGAACATTGCGGGGTCAGCAACGGGATACTGAACCTTGGTCGAGTCGCCACCCAGCAAACGCAGGCTGTCGGCAGCCTTACGCTTGAGCATAATCTCGCGAGTACGAGGAGCGCGCTTGTTGCGCATGTAGTCGGTGATGTACTCCGAAGCCTCCTCAGCGGTCATCGAGGGATTGCTCCACGCACCCTCATCCATACCACGATACAACTCGTCATAGTTCAAGGGAAGGCTGCGATACTGCATCTTCATTGTTGCACCGAAGTTTACACCGATACAGTATGAGAGCGAATCCATATGATCGGGATTACCCTTCTGGAGAGTAGTTTTCTCGCCACACGAAACCATTACAACGGCTGCAGCGAGCATTACGAAATAAAAAAACTTTTTCATTCTTGTTATTTAATTTAAGTTGTTAGCCTAAAACAGGTTCGATAAATGACGCGCAAAAATAATACATTTGATTCAAAACTCCAAATCAAATTTCGGGATAGTCGTAAAATATTGATTACCTGCGCGCTCCACGTCGCTCAAGGTCGAGCAGATCAATCTCGAAATAGAGTGTCGAATTTGGCTCCACACCCCACTCTTTGTGACCCTCGGCTCCGTATGCCAACTTAGCCGGCAGCCAAGCGTTGATGTGACCTCCCGTACCGATTAGCTTGAGAGCCTCCTGCACACCCTCAGGCAGGTCGCCAAGGGCTGAGCGCATGGTATCTTTTCGCTCGAACGAGGAGTAAAACTCCTTGTTGTCGATAGTCTTGCCAATCCAACGAATCGAGACCGTATCGCTATTGTTGCGTGGGGTCTTATCCACATCGCCCACCGACTCAACAGCATACGTCAGACCCGTCTTCGAGCGGGCATACGAGCGGTCGTTTGCGGCAATCTCTTCGAGGAATTGGTTCTCGTATGCCACAACCTGTTCGGGTTTCGATATGTAGATGTGGTGCAGATAGATTTGACGCGCCTGATCGTAGCTCCACTTCTCGGTTTGGCGGAAGTAGTCACGAATAGCCGAGCAGACAGCCTCGTAGTTAATCGTAGAATCGGCAGAGTGGAGCATACGCGCCACATTCATACCTATAACATAGTCCACCGAATCCTTTTCGGTAGAGAGTTGCAAGGAGGCTTTGCTGCTCGATTTCGAACAACTTATCGCCACTGCGAAGGCTGCAACAAGCAGCAGGGATTGGAATTTGAATCTCATTATAATTCTTGTTGGTTAGTTACTTTGGAATCTCTCTTCGAAAAGAGCATTATCAGTATGGAGCCCAAGATGGCTGCTGCCACCGAACCCATGAGTATAGCAATCTTACCGCGGTCGATTATATCCTTATCGTCAAATGCAAGGGTATCGACAAAGATTGACATCGTGAAGCCGATACCGCCCAGACAGGCCACCGCAAAGAGCATCTTCCATGTTGCCTTCTCGGGCTTATCTGCCAAGCCACACTTAACGGCACAAAAGCTCGCGAGAAATATTCCCAACGGCTTACCAAGCATCAGACCGAAGAAGATACCCAAACCGACGTGTCCTGTTGTCTGAGAGCTGTATGCAATATCGAAATACTCAGCCGAAGGAATCACAACACCAGCATTGGCAAGAGCGAATATAGGCATAATGACAAACGTCACATAGGGGGTGAGCGTGTGTTCCAGACGATAGCTCATACCCACCGAATCGTTTGCCAGACGGTTTATGCGTCTGAGGTAGTAACGCTGCTCGGGGTTGGGGAAATCCTCTTGATATTTAGTGCCGTCCATCACCTCTTCGGTTAGGCATACGCACTTGTGGCGAAAATACTCCTTCTTAAAACGAGGCTTCATAGGAATAAGCAATGCCATTGCCACACCCGATATCGTGGAGTGAACGCCCGAGTAGTAGAACAGGCACCACACTATAACAGCAGGAATAAGGTAATAGATGGGCCTCTTCTCGCCAACACGGTTTTCCCAATAGACAAAGAGCATAACAAACAGTGCAATACCCAAGAAAGCCCACTCGATTTGACCACCGTAGAAGAGGGCGATGACGACAATTGCACCTAAATCGTCGGCAATAGCCAGAGCCGTAAGAAACACCTTCAGCGATACGGGGACCCTGTCGCCGAGCATAGAGAGGATACCTACTGCAAAAGCAATATCCGTTGCTGTGGGAATACCCCAACCCGACTCTGCGGGTGTTCCGAGGTTGAATGCCGAGTAGATTAGCGCAGGAAAGAGCATACCACCCACAGCGGCAATAACGGGAAGTATCGCTTTTTTGGGTGTTGAGAGCTGTCCGAATAGAATCTCACGCTTAATTTCCAAACCCACCACAAAGAAGAAGACCACCATCAGACCATCGTTTATAAGCTTTTCGAGGGTCATCTCCCTTGGAAAGACAATGCTCGTTGTAGCATAGTCGATGTTGAGCGAGAGGCGGGTGTGAAGCAGATTGTGATAGATATCCGCCGTCAACGGCAAGTTCGCCAATAGCATAGCAATAACGACACAGACGATAAGTACAAGACCTCCTGCCCAAGGTTCGCCCATAAATTTGTAGCGATAGGCATTCAGCACATGACGTTCACGTGTCCAGCTATACATTGAAAAAAGTCTCACAACCCTAAATTTAAGTATTTGATTGTGCCTGTTCTGCTATTTATTCGATTTGAGAGCCAAGCCACAGAGTTTATAGAGTATGCGCGCTCCGACAATCTCGTCAGTGCGGTCATCCTCGGCGGGTGTTACCTCAACCATATCGAAACCCACAATCCGACGTCCCGACTCAACTATCATCTCGAGCAGATAGACTGCCTCGCGGAACGACAAACCTCCGGGTACGGGTGTGCCGGTATGGGAACACAAATCGGGCGAGAGTCCGTCGATATCGAAACTCACATAGACCTTTTGAGGCAGCGAACCGACAATTCTTTCACACTGCGAGTGCCAACTCTCACCCTTGAGAGCCGACACTGCCAATCTCCTATCGTCGAAAGCCTCGATTCTGGGGTCGCTCTGTGTGCGTTCCCACTCCATATCGCAGAAATCTCTCACGCCCACCTGAACAATCTTCTCCACTTGAGGGAAATCTCTCAAGACATTGTGCATAATCGAAGCGTGCGAATACTCAAATCCCTCATATGCCACTCTGAGGTCGCAATGAGCATCGACGTGGAGGATTCCCACCTTATCGTGATGCTCGCTAATTGCTCGAATAAGGCCATAGGGCGTGGAGTGGTCGCCACCGACCAAACCCACCAACTTGCCCTTGAGCAGCCACTCCGAAGCTTGACGATAGATATTATCGTTCATATCGCGACAACCCTTATTGATGCGAGCCAGACGCTTAAGAATCGCGCTATCCTCTATGCTGCCACCCTCTTCAAGGTGCTGTATGACCCATTCCGCCTCTCTGCGCAACTGCTCGGACTGCTCGGCAAGCGAGTAATCGACAGGCAGCGTAGCAATACCGCGACGCCACTCCGAAGGAGCAGATTGGTCGTAGAGGTCGAGCTGTGTTGATGCACCAATCAAGGCATCGGGGGCAGCAGCCGTTCCCTTGCCATAGGATACGGTCACATCCCATGGTGCCGAGATAAGCACCAAATCCGACTCCTCTGCCGTGCAGGGAAGACCATAATAGTTTCCATTATCAACACCGACACCATTAGGGTCGAAATCTTTCAGAATATCAGCCATACCTATATAAACCATTGAATTGGCGCACAAAGATAAAAATTTTTTTCATCTTTGTAATCCAAATTTCGCTATATTTGCAAAACGTAATTGTAAAAAAGACTCTTTATGTTAAAGATTGTAGCAGATAGTGGCATACCTTTTCTTCAGGGGGTACTCGAGCCTTGGGCAGAGGTACGATATATCGCAGGCAGAGATATCAAATCCGAGGATGTGGCAGACGCCGATGCACTCATTGTCAGAACACGTACAAAATGCAACGAGCAGCTTCTGAAAGGGTCGAAAGTGCGATTCATAGCCACTGCTACCATCGGCTTCGACCATATCAATATGGAGTGGTGCCGAAAAAATGGCATTAAGGTTGTCACCTCGGCAGGATGTAATGCTCGCGGAGTTCTGCAATGGGTGGCAGGTGTTTTGGCTCTGCTAAGCAGACGAGAGGGATGGCTTCCCACGGAGCGCACGTTAGGTGTTGTGGGTGTGGGTCACGTGGGCTCCTTGGTCGAAAGCTATGCCCGAGAGTGGGGCTTTAACGTTCTATGTTGCGACCCTCCGAGAGCAGAGCGCGAAGAGGACTTTAGCTCGGTGGATATTAAGGAGCTTGTCAGGGTGTGTGATATAATATCGTTACACACTCCTCTCGACAGTTCGACTTACCATCTGCTTGACCGAGAGTTGCTTAGCACCATGCCGGCACACTCAGTGATAATAAATGCCTCGAGAGGCGAGGTGGTCGATAATCTGGCCCTCGAGAACTCGTCACACCCCTTTGCGTTAGACGTATGGGAGGGCGAGCCGAACATAAGCCGATTACTGCTTAGCCGTGCCGAGGTTGCCACGCCTCACATTGCGGGATACTCGCTCCAAGGCAAGGCTAATGCTACGGCAATGGCAGTAGGAGAACTTGCCAATTTCTTTGACTTGCCACTCACTGATTGGTACCCATCACAGGTCAGCCCCTCGAAGCCCAAACCAATAAGTTGGCACGAGCTGTGTCGGACCATAAATCACTATTTCGACCCCGTGCAGCAAAGCAAAGAACTTCGGTCCGCACCCGATAGATTCGAACAAATAAGAGATAGCTACCACTATCGCGAGGAGTATTTCTAATTTTGGCACTTATATACGAAATTACACATTAGGTGCGCAATTGTATATAATTACCCCGATTTTTACTACCTTTGTGGCATCTATCATTGGTGAGATTGAGTTTAGACCAGTATAATTTTTGTTCCTTCGCTTAAGGTATGCTATACAATAAGGTCATAAAACCTATACTCTATGCGCTCCCCGTCGAGAGAGCGCATCAGCTCGCTGTGTGGATGTTGCGTATCGTCGATATGATTCCCGGAGGCAGATGGCTGCTACACAGACTCTATGCCTATGAGGATGCTTCGCTCGAGCGCGATGTCTTTGGCATAAAGTTCAAAAATCCGATAGGAATGGCTGCCGGCTTTGATGTCAATGGCGATATATTTCGCCCTCTTTCGGCTATGGGTTTCGGCTTTGTGGAGATTGGAACCATAACCCCCAAAGCTCAGGCAGGCAACCCTCGTCCACGCATCTTCCGCCTCAATCCCGACCACGCCACAGTCAATCGTAACGGACTGCACAACAAAGGATTAGAGTATGCTTTGGAGCGTATTCGCGGCACACATAAAGGAGTAGTCATAGGTTGCAACATCGGCTCAAATGTGGACACTATGCCCGATAAAGCGTGGGCTGACTATCTGAAGGTCTTTCGCAACCTTTATCAATATGCCGACTATTTTACGGTCAATATCAACTGCGACAACGTCTCGATAGAGAGTGTTGCCCCCTCGACCGAGCGACTGATGCAGATTCTCGAACCGCTATTCGACTTCAGGCGCGGACAGAATCAGTATCGCCCCATATTGCTCAAAATCTCACCCGATATCAGCAACGAGGAGGTTGACCGTATGGCAGATATCATGATTGACACCCCATTGGATGGCATTGTGGCGGTGAGTGGCACAAATCGCCGTCAGGGGCTGAAGACTTCCTTTGGCTCGGTGGCTAAGGTGGGTAGCGGACGACTCGGTGGCAGCCCCCTCACCAAGAGAGCTTTGGAGGTGGTGAGCCGAATCTACCAAAGAGCAAAGGGGACCTATCCCATAATCGGTGTGGGAGGCATAATGTCGGCAGAGGATGCCCGGCAGATGCTACGCGCCGGAGCGTCACTCGTTCAGCTCTATTCGGCACTTGTGTATGAGGGTCCGGCAATCGCGGGCGATATATGCCGTACGATGGCTCAGAAGAGCAACACTCCCTTAGAAGAAGTTACAGAGGAGAATTTAACAACCGACAAAATTCAAGCATAAATGCGATCAACTATCATAACCATTGGAGATGAAATTCTCATAGGTCAAATTGTGGATACCAACTCCGCATCAATATCCCGCCACCTGAACAAGGCGGGAATTGTTGTGTATGAGCGGCTCTCGATTGGTGATGACGCCAATGCCATTGTTGAGGCTGTGGAGCGAGCAATGGAGCGCACCGAGGTTGTCATCATTACGGGCGGTTTAGGTCCCACCAAAGACGATATAACCAAAACTACGCTTGCCAAACTCTTCCTCAGCCCCATGCGTTACGACGAGGAGGTTGCTCACCACGTGGAGTCGATGCTCGCCAAACGAGGTGTTGTGTTCAACGAGCTGAATCGTGGTCAGGCTATGGTCCCCGAGTGTTGCGATGTACTCTTCAACCGCCATGGTACAGCCCCGGGAATGTGGTTCGACCACCCCAAAGGAGTTGTCATATCGCTGCCCGGCGTACCCTTTGAGATGGAACATTTGATGGCAGATGAAGTTATGCCTCGCCTCACTGAGCGATTCTCACTACGCTCTATTTTGCACCGCACGCTTATAACTGCAGGACTCGCCGAATCGATGCTTGCCGAGCGCATATCGGAGTGGGAGGAGTCGCTCCCCGAATACCTGAGACTCGCATACCTCCCCGCACCCGGTGTGGTGCGCTTGCGTCTTTCGGCATATGAGGTTGAGGGCGAAAGAGTTGCAGAGGAGATTGAGAGCAGGTTCAAGGAGCTTGAGAGAGTGATTGGAGAGTATATTGTGGGCTACGAAAATGCCTCCGTAGAGTCGCTTATCCACCAACGACTGACAGATATGGGACGCACTCTTTCGGTGGCAGAGAGTTGCACAGGAGGTGCCATAAGTTCTCGCTTTACGGCTATGCCGGGAGCTTCGGCATACTTCCTTGCCGGCGTTGTAGCATACCAAAACGCCATCAAAGAGTCACTGCTTGGCGTCAAGAGCGATTCACTAAGAGAGTGGGGAGCCGTGAGTGAGGCGGTAGCTCGTCAGATGGCTGAGGGCATCAGAAAAGTCAGCGGCTCAGATTATGCCCTCTCGACCACCGGCATTGCAGGACCGACAGGTGGCAGCGACCAAAAACCCGTAGGTACGGTGTGGATTGCTCTGGCAACACCCCAAACAACTATCGCACAGCTGTATCAATGTGGCACTGACCGCAGTCAGATTATCGGCAGAGCGACAACCTATGCCTTGCAAATGCTCGAAAAAGAGCTGCGACAAGAGGCTGCAAAATAGCCAAAAAGCGAAAAAAGTCTGGGGTAGTTTGTTTTTATACAAAAAATAACTATCTTTGCAACCCCTTATGGGCATTAACTAATAAAAATAACAAGATGAAAATTTGCGAAATCACTGGCAAAACTGCGATGGGTGGCAATAATGTTTCCCACTCGCACCACAAGACCAAGCGCACTTTCAGTCCTAACCTGAAGACAAAGCGTTTCTGGTCTGAGGAGGAGGGCCGTTGGATTACCTTGAAGGTGACCGCTGCCGGAATGAAAACTATTAACAAAAAGGGTCTTGCAGTAGCTCTTCGTGAGGCTGTAGCTCCCAAAAAGGTTTACTAAAAAAGAAGCTGAGAAATGGCAAAGAAAGGTAACAGAGTTCAGGTAATCCTTGAGTGCACCGAGCAGAAGGAGAGTGGCGTTGCGGGTATGTCGCGCTACATTACCACCAAGAACAAGAAGAACACTCCCGATCGTCTGGAGCGCAAGAAGTACAACCCCTATTTGAAGCGTGTAACCGTACACCGTGAAATTAAATAATTTTAGTGCGATATGGCAAAGAAAGTAGTTGCAACACTTAAGACCGGTACAGGTAAGCAGTACACGAAGTGCATTAAGATGGTTAAGTCGGAGAAGACCGGTGCCTACATTTTCAAGGAGGCTATCGTTCACAACGACGAGGTTAAGGCTTTCTTCGAGAAGAAGTAATCCAATATCCATCTGATTTATTTGGAATAAACTCCAAATATAAAGGGCAGTCGATTGACTGCCCTTTATATTTTATTCCCTACCTTATATACGAAATACTCCGTTGCAAATACGGGAACTATCATATCTAATACAATTTATTCGAATCCCTCTTTCTATTTCTTAGCTGTTTGTTATTTGTCATATTTTTTGTAATTTTGTAAAGACGAGATTCTAAAACGTATATTGACACATAAACACAACCTCTATGAAGCAGCAAAATTGTGACGCTACGGAGCGCAAACCGTCGGTATGGATTTCGCTAATTCCACTTTTAACTCTGGTAGTTCTTCTTGTGTTGGTCATCAGAAGCTATGGAAGCGATGCCCTCTCAGGAGCGAGTCAGGTGGCATTGCTTGTTTCGGCTGCAGTGTGCGTTGCTCTCTCGATGGGTGTCTATGGCTGTAAGTGGCAACGTTTGGAAGATGAGGTTGTTGATAATGTCAAGTCGTCGGCAGTGGCTATCATCATTTTGCTCTTTATTGGCTCGATTGCCGGAACGTGGATGCTCAGTGGTGTGGTCCCAACGCTTATATGCTATGGTCTTGAGGTGTTACACCCTTCGTGGTTTCTGGCTGCCAGCTGCCTGATATGTTCCATAGTGTCGCTTATGACCGGCAGTTCGTGGACTACGATTGCAACAATCGGAGTGGCCCTGATGGGTATAGGCAGTGCATTGGGATTTTCCGAAGGGTGGATTGCCGGTGCTGTAATCTCTGGCTCCTACTTTGGCGATAAGTTCTCGCCACTTTCCGATACCAACGTATTGGCAGCTTCGGCTACGGATGTTCCGCTATTCGAGCATATCAAGTATATGGTCTATACCACTTTCCCGACCATGGTTATCACGCTGACAGTCTTTCTATTGGCAAGCATTTTCCACTCTACGGATGCGGGTGGCGACTCATTGCTCTATACTCAGACACTGAAGTCAACATTCAACATCTCGCCTTGGTTGCTGACAGTACCCGTGCTGACAGGTGTGATGATTTACAAGAAGATGCCGGCATTGGTGACTCTGTTTCTTGCCACACTCTTTGCCGTAGTAGCAATGTTGATTGCTCAGCCCCACCTCTTAGCCCAGATAGGCAGCGACTCTTCGGGAGGCTTTTGGACATCGCTGCGTGCAGCCCTCACCTCGTGCTATGGCTCGACCGCCATTCAAACTGGAGTGCCGGCTGTCGATGAGCTTATCGCCACACGAGGGATGGGCGGAATGATGGATACCATCTGGCTCATTTTGTGCGCCATGTGTTTCGGTGGCGTGATGACCGGCAGTGGCATGCTCTCATCGCTGACAAATGTACTGCTGCGCTATGTACATCGCGCGACATCGGCTGTGGCAGCAACCGTTGGTGCCGGAGTGCTGTTTAATATGACTACCTCTGACCAATATATAGCCATAATTCTTTCCGGCAGACTATTCAAAGATATGTATAAAAATATTGGTCTTGAGCCACGACTGCTCAGTCGCTCGGTTGTCGATTCGGCAACTGTCACCTCGGTACTTGTACCTTGGTCCTCGTGTGGTATGGTTCAAGCTACGGTGCTGGGTGTATCGACCCTCACCTATCTGCCCTACTGTGTTTTCAACTACCTCTCGCCCTTGGTTTCGATAGCTGTTACCGCATTGGGATATAAGATATATTACACAAAGAAGTTACCAAAATAAATTCAAAGGCGACCGGAACAAAACCAATAGACAACGAAAAACTTATCTGCCGCGGTGTAAGATAGGTTTAATTTTTAACTGATTGATTATCAGTATTAGTTTTTACAAAAATTGCGAAATCCTACATAGAAGACTACATGGAGGTCGTAATTAAGTCCAAAAACTACGAGTGCAAAGGTGGTCAAATCTTCTGAAAGTAATGCGCTGAAAGCAAACATTTTCCAAAGATTTAAGGCAGACAAACGACGGTGGCGTATGAAGGAACTGCACGGTTCACTACATACGCCATCATTATATCTGACAATTAACTATTAAATAAAAATTCTTCTCGTTATATCTTTTATGATACTTATTGTATCATCTTTTGCGTTAATGATCTTTGCAAATTTCAACAACCCATCGACAAAATCACGTATTGTTAATGTCTTTAAATCACAAATCCTCAATTTTGCATAATGAAGAATAGAAATCAAGCAACAATAATGTCCTTCACGCCCTATTTCTTTCAACAGCTGAAACACTTCATCTTTATCAAAAGAAACATTCTTTCCATATACAAATAAACTAGTATTAAGATCTGCTTGCCTAAATTTTGCGATAGCATGGGCTACATCCTGTTTTGAAAAATCCTTATCTTTGACCTCGATTGAATAAATGAGTTTTTTATTATTGTCATATACATCTATGTCGCCAACTTCTTTGGATGATGCCCACTTTGATTGACTTTATGTGGTTCTACTTTAAAATCTTTACCTAGATACATTTGCTCTAATTGAGAAACAATCAAAGGACAAACCTCTCCCTCCAAAGAATGTTCTGTAATGGCATAAATATAATCCAAGACCAACTGTGAAAACTCACTAATATCAATCAAAGCATCTCCAACCGAGAATTTTGAGACATATTCTTTGCTCACTTCCTTCATGACGGACAATGCCGATTTCAAGTATTTATATGCATCAGAACTACTTGATATGTTTGAAAGAACATCTATTACATCGGACAAAGTTTGAAAATCTTTTCCTCTTCTTACTGCATTTGTCAATGATAAAGATACAAAACGGGCAGGTTTATTAAGGTACGGCTCGTTGGAACTACCAAGGCATCCTGGGAGCTTCAATGTCTCAAAAGGAACCAAAACTTTATGACAGAGAGAACGGGCATCATATTTACCATCTCCTCCATCACCTTTCTGTAAACTCAAAATATTTATCTCATCATTAGTTGCTTTAGCTAATAAAGCCGTAACCAATATGTAACGATATGTTTTGTGAGTACCTCGCAATATCTCTCTAATCTTTTGACCAATTCTATCACTCGACAATTCTGCCTCAACAAAAGATCTGTCAAGAATCAATGACGCTGTTTTTAAATCAATGGATGCCATATCTTTAATTAAATAGTCCTGAATATATAATTGGAGAACGCCCCTCTATCACATCAATAACCATTGTGCATACTGCTTTTGCCAAATTACATGGAACGGCATTACCTATTTGAGTGTATTGAGAAGACTGACTTCCCGAAAACTTATATTCTAACGGGAATGTTTGAATAATTCGTGCTTCATCGACAGTTAGTCTCCTTAAAAAGCTTGGAACAATCTCCGTTTGAGCAATAGTTATATCATTTTGTAATCGTTCATGATACATCTCTACCCACGGGCGTGAATTATCATACAAAGCAGACTCATCAATAATAGGTGTTTTGTTGCCCCCATAGATGCAGGCAAGGTTGCACTATATCCATCTAATTTAAGTGGACGACCAAGACCGTTGAATAACATCCCCGCATATGCAGATTTACGCATAATAGGTTTTGTTGTCAATGATATCTTGGCGTTACAAATACTTGTATTGTTGCCTGTTCCTGCTCGATCCAAAACACTCAATGCCTCACGAACTGTTTTAGCACTTTTTCTATAAGGAGCAATCATCGTTTCTAAATCAGGAGTTGCAAATTGTTTGCCCTTAAATCCAATTACAAATATGCGCTCTCTTGCTTGAGGCACATCAAAATCAGAAGCGTTGAGAATGATAAAATTGACAGCATATCCTAACGATTGCATAGCTGATAACAATTTGTGTCTTATGGAAGACCATCGGTCTAAAACCCCTAATGCCTTAACATTCTCCATTATAAAAGCTTTAGGCGAAATAGTCTCAATAACTTTAACATAACTCCATATCAACTGACTACGCTCATCTTCCTCATCCATCTTTCCAGCAACGGAAAAGCCCTGACAAGGAGGTCCACCTATCAATAAATCAACCATATCTTTAAACTGACTAAGTGTAGGTATATATGCATTAATATCTCCTTGATGAATATGTTCTCCGATATTGGTTATATAAGAAGCGCACGCATCCTTCATCATATCGTTTGCCCATATGATTTTTGCTCCAGCTTGAATTGCTCCAATGTCAAGACCACCCGCACCAGAAAACAAGGATACAGTATTAATTGTATTTCGTTTAAGAGCTTCTTTTAAATATATCATATTTTTACACATAAATATACCCTTGCAAAGATAATCCTTTTTCTTAATTAAACGAACTTTACCACAAAAGATCATAATATTTATTTGCACTTAATTTAGACTATATAGAAGCCTACTTGAGAAAGGTAGAATCTTCGCAATTAAAGGCTTAGACTATTTTTACTCGGACAATCAGTTCGCGACCAAACAACTTGATACATTATCAATCAATCACTTCTTAAAATATTGCACTGTCAGCATTCTATAGAGGTGCTAACAATTTATAGAACCTTCCTTTAATAATTTGCGACGGAGTTAAGTCTCCCTATGGTGTAGGCTTTGATATCTTCGTTGGTGATTGGACATAGGTACGACTCACCGGACTTTGAGCCTGTGAAGTGATATTCAATCCGGCTGCCGGACAGTGCGCACAAACGAGTCAGATATTTTGTATTGACAATCAGTTCCAAAAGTCCATCTTTGAGTTGTTGCTCATACTCCGCACCGAGCGTCTGTATGGTCTGCTCACTCTGCTCTTCGCTAAGGATATAGTTGAAAGAGAGTATGTTTTCGCGCAGTTCACACCCCGAAAGCGTGTAGCCGTTGCCCCTATCGCAGGGCGTATGGCTATTGACTCTTGCAACAAACTCGGAGAGTATGCAGCAGGCCACTTGCGAGGGGGCTTTCTCTCCATCATCGAACTTCTCGCAGAGTTGGTCATAGTCGTCTAAAAGTTGGTTAAAATCAACCCGCACGTTCTCTCCGGTAGAACATCCCACAGTCAAAGTTATTGCTAAAATCATCGTAGAGAGTATCGTTAGCCACCCTCTGATAGAGTTCTTTACAATGCAGTTTGTTGTCATAGCAGTCAATATTATGTTTCGTAAAGTTAGAACAAATTTTTCTTTATCGCAAATTCTATCATATCGGGTGGAGTGGCTATTTCCACCTCGCCACATTTGTCGCCACACCAAAATTGGGCTTTTCCTCTGCGTGGAGGCAGAGCCTTATCACACTCGGGCATAGTGAGTAGAATTTTGCCTTGTTGGTCAATCCAATGCCACGTTGAGCCGAGTCGGATGGTGGTTATACCTTCACGAAAGTCGAAACACTCGTCGAAAATAGGTGGCGTTACGAGGTAGGGACCATAACAGAATCCGCCCAAACCATCGTCGTAGTAGATGCTCGGAGGAGAATATGGGTCGGTCAATGTGAAAAATTTGTTTTCGGCAGCATATTCAAAGAGCTGCTGAACATCTATACGATAGTTACTCTCTTTGAGTCGGCGTAGCATACGATAATGCACCCCGTCGCCTGCCAAAGCTAAAGTCTGACTTAGGTAGCGATAGTAACTCTCAGCCTCGGGGACAGAGTCAGAGAGTATAAGCCCCGACGAGAGTATGATACCATCTGTCTTACCTATCTTTGTTCTGAGCAGCGGGTCGATTGACAAGGCTCGAAGCTCTACCGAAATCAAGGTTGCAGCATAGTGGTCAATCCACCCATCGTAGTTATCCTCACGCGAGGGGTGGTTATAGCACGCCGTACCAAGCTCAACGGCAGGCAGACCCTTAAATAGCGGTTTGTACATCGCATCCCAATCAATCAGGTGCAACTCCAAATCGCTATCGACAATTATATTTTCGGGTTTAAGGTCACCGTGAGCGATATCAGAGCTGAGTAGCGAGTGGGCAAGTCGGTCGAAATTCAGTGACAATCTACTCAGCAGGTTAACATCAAACTTCTCAGCAGCTCTCTTTGCGACAACATCCAATGTTTGCCCCTCAATCCACCTCTCAACCACGACATCTATCCATTGGGCAGAGAGTCCATTGTCGAGAAATATCTCCCGACGGAGGAGTTGATTTCCATAAATCTCGCTCAGTCTCGGTTTCGAACAGGTATAGCACTTGAGCCTAAGCTCTTGCCCATTGCCCCTGAGACGAAATGTTACGGAGTTATTGCCTACGTAATAGTAGGGTCTGCCATCTTCACGCCGAACAAGCTGGTATCCTGCAAGATTTGGACTACCGGCAAAGTTATGGCGCGAGATAGTAGATATCAAACTTCGTATTATGGACATCCTTCGAGGTTTTCAAAAAAGAGGGATTCCAACTTCGTTGTGTCAGAATCCCTCATAGTCTATTGGCAAGTGTTATTAGTAGCTCTTGGCAAAGAGTACTCTGCGCTGCGAGGGCTTACCCGAGAATACGCATACACCCTCCTCATCAACTGCATCGATAGGTATGCAGCGGATGGTTGCCTTGGTAGCATCTTTAATAGCCTGCTCGGTTTCGGGGGTTCCGTCCCAGTGAGCCGAGATAAAGCCACCCTTCTCCTCGAGAACACTCTTGAACTCCTCCCACGAATCAACCTTGGTAATCATCGAGTTGCGATAGTCGAGAGCCTTCTTGAAGATATTCTGCTGAATCTGCTCCATAAGCTCAACAATCATATCCTCCAAGCCCTGCTGACTCACGGTCTCCTTGGTGAGGGTATCGCGACGTGCAAGCTCGATTGTGCCGTTCTCCATATCGCGCGGACCCATTGCCAGACGTACTGGTACACCCTTAAGCTCATACTCGGCAAACTTGAAGCCCGAACGAACATTGTCGCGGTCGTCAATCTTGACACTGATGCCACGCTTGCGAAGTTCTGTAGCGATAGTCTCGAAACGCTCGGTAATCTGCTTAAGCTGCTCCTCGCCCTTGTAGATGGGCACCATCACAACCTGAATAGGTGCGAGCTTGGGAGGAAGCACCAAACCGTTATTATCGGAGTGTGCCATAATAAGTGCGCCCATCAAGCGAGTCGATACACCCCACGATGTAGCCCATACATACTCCTGCTTGCCCTCCTTGTTGACATACTGAACATCGAATGCCTTGGCAAAGTTCTGCCCCAAGAAGTGCGAAGTACCACTCTGAAGAGCCTTACCATCCTGCATCAGAGCCTCGATGGTGAGTGTATCCTCAGCACCTGCGAAACGCTCGTTAGGCGACTTGTGACCCACGACAACAGGCACTGCCATCCACTGCTCGGCAAACTCCTGATATACGCGAATCATCTTCTCGGTTTCGGCAATAGCCTCCTCACGTGTAGCGTGGGCGGTGTGACCCTCCTGCCAGAGGAACTCGGCAGTACGCAGGAACAGACGCGTACGCATCTCCCAACGCACAACATTTGCCCACTGGTTGCAGAGAATGGGCAGGTCACGATAGGACTGAATCCAATTCTTATATGTATTCCAAATGATGGTCTCGGACGTAGGGCGTACGATAAGCTCCTCCTCCAAACGCGCTGCGGGGTCAACAACTACACCCTTACCCTCGGGGTCGTTCTTCAATCGGTAGTGGGTTACCACTGCACACTCCTTGGCAAAACCCTCGACATGGTTTGCCTCGCGCGAAAAGAATGATTTGGGAATAAAGAGTGGGAAATATGCGTTCTGGTGACCCGTAGCTTTGAACATATCGTCAAGCGCACGCTGCATCTTCTCCCAGATGGCATAGCCATAGGGCTTGATTACCATACAACCTCTCACTGCCGAATTTTCGGCAAGTCCCGCCTTCATAACCAACTCGTTATACCATTGCGAGTAGTTTTCGTCAGATTTCGTTAAGTCTTTAAGTTCGACTGCCATAGCTTATCAAATTATTTTCGAACTACAAAGGTACTAAATAATTCAAGATTCGAGTCCTAAATTGCGATTTTTTTAGTGTATGGAGTCAATATTGTCCTAAATATTTTTTTTACATAACATATTCCACAAAGTATAAATAC
>CAZFQU010000024.1:0-26487 GCA_964521245.1 uncultured Alistipes sp.
GAAGTCGAGGATAACAACCTGAATCTTCTCGTCGAGCGATACAACCTCCTCGGGGTGATTTACGCGGCCCCACGACAGGTCGGTGATGTGGATAAGACCGTCAACGCCACCAAGGTCAACGAATACGCCGTACGAGGTGATGTTCTTAACGATACCCTCAAGAATCTGTCCCTTCTCGAGCTGCGACATGATAATCTGCTTCTGTGCCTCGAGCTCTGCCTCGATAAGTGCCTTGTGCGAAACAACAACATTGCGGAACTCCTGATTGATCTTAACAACCTTGAAGTCCATGGTGCTGTCAACATATACGTCGTAGTCGCGGATAGGCTTAACATCGATCTGCGAACCGGGAAGGAAAGCCTCGATGCCAAATACATCGACAATCATACCACCCTTGGTGCGGCACTTGATGTAACCCTTGATTACCTCGTCGTTCTCCAAAGCCTGATTTACGCGATCCCACGACTTGAGCTGGCGAGCCTTCTTGTGCGAGAGTGCGAGCTGACCGTTCTTGTCCTCAGCCGACTCAACATAAACCTCAGCCTTGTCGCCAACCTGAAGCTCGGGGTTGTAACGGAACTCTGCTACGGGAATAACGCCCTCCGACTTGTAGCCAACGTTTACGATAACCTCGCGCTTGTTGATACCGACAACGGTACCCTCAACAACCTCACCAACAACTACGTTAGCAAGAGTCTTGTCGTAAGCCTCGGTAATCTGCTCCTTCGAAATGTTGTCATAAACACCAAGGTCGTTCTCGAACGCATTCCAGTCGAAATTCTCGTTCATTAAATTTTTGTTCTCCATTTTAGGAAAAATTTGTTTGCGATACAATCGCTCGTTAAAGTGTTAATAATTATTTGATTAGCTGCACATCTACACGCGCGGGTGCAAATGCGGACTGCAAAGGTAGTAAAAAAAAGTGATTCGGAATCCAAAATCTCGAAAATTATCCGTTTTTTTTCGACCAATGTGTCGAATAGCAGACTTCCCGAAATTTTAGATTCCGAATTTGAGAATTAAAGAGTTGCTATTTTGCAATATCTTGAGTAGCGCGACATCACATCGCGTACGTAGGCTGCGGTCTGTTTGTGTCCCGAAAACTTGCCACACTTGACCACCTCGTTTTCGTAGTAAGCGGGGTCAGCCTTCAGAGCAAGATATCTGGAGACAACCTCCCACGAGTTGGGATTTTCACCGTGGTAGCGTGCAAGTTTGCGAGCGTCGGTTATGTGACCGATACCGCCATTGTAGCTTGCCAGAATAATACTCATCTTGTCCTCATAGGGGACCGACGCGGGCAGACGCAGTGTCGATGCTATCTTGTTGAGCAACAGGTTTGCCAACCTGACGTTGGTCTCGGGGTCGAGAACCTCGTCTTGGGGTACTCCGAATTGGCGTGCAACAACGGGCATAATCTGCATAAGACCCTTTGCTCCTCGGTTTGACACGATATCGGGCGTAAAGCGCGACTCGTGATAGGCGATAGCACTCATCAGTCGCCAATCGTTACCCTCTTTGACGCTGATGCTGCGAATAATGTTGTCGTATGCCGAAATTTTATACTCGCCTTCAGCCAAAAGTTTGAGCGAATTATCGGCATCTGTGGTGGCGACCGTCTCGGCTACCACTTCTTCGAACTCCTGACCTGCTGAGTCGGATTCGAAGCCGTAAAATGTTGTAAGAACTGTTAAGAACGCAATAGTAAGAAGAGTTCTTTTGAAATTAAGATTCAACATAAAATCTTGCTTTGTGGGCAGCTCACACTGTGCCTTAAAGCTCGACTAATCATAGAATCCCCAAGAGATACCAATCTTGAACATACCCGGGTTGAGTGGTTGGTGGGCTACCGAGAAGTAGTTGCCATTGCCAAACAGACCCCTGTTGAAGTGCTGGTACTTCAAGAATATACGCATTCTCTTCCACTTTCCCATAACATAGAGGTCGGTGTAGGGATAATTTCCCGTCTCGACATCGCGTTGGTTATAGAATGCCGACAGAGCAGGGTTGTATGCCGGACCGTAGTACTCCGTATTATAACGGCAGTCGGCACCAATCTGCATCCTTAGCACATCGCGCACCACCCAAAACTCGTAGTAGTATGAGAGAAATGCGCTCAAAAGTGGTACGGGTACAACTTCTTGATTCGAACTGAATTGCAACAATACCCTGTGGTCTAAGTGAAGTCCGCCAATGCGGAAATCCTTGCGTGCATACACACTCGTAAGGCTCACTGCGTCAGATGCTTGGGCAATCTGACTTGTGGCGTCGTAATAGACCTTGTCGGTCACTACGCCCTGCTTGAAGCCAAGCTCTAAGGCTATGCTCGGCATCTTGAGTGCCACCTCAAATCGAGTGTCAGTCTCCTTGTTCAAAGGAGTAAACCACACATAGTGGTTTGAGAATAGATTCTGTTGCCAATAACCCGGCGTTCGGCGTTCCATAAGGAAGTCGCCTTCCAGAATCAGGGGGTGTCCTTTTATCTTCGCCTTGAGCGCGATGTGCGCATCAATCGAGAGATCTCCCGAGCGATAGCCCGATGGGTGGAACTTGAAGTTGGCTCCCCAATCGGCATATCGTCTGATTTTGCCATCGATACCGGCATAGGCATAGAAGCTGGTCTCTTTGGCCTCGTCATACTTACCCGTGACATAGCTGTCGAGGGTAAGTTGCGAGTAGGTGTGAAGGTCGAAACCTACACCTCCGTTGAGCGTTCCCACCACCCCGTCGCGATTCCATGGCTGAGCCTGAATGAAGAGGCGGTTTGAGATTAGTCGCTCATATATTGAGTCGCGTGTACGCTCGGGGTTTATATACCAATTCTCGTAATAGCTATACTCCTTTGGTACGAAGTTACCCTCCTCGTCGCGCGAGTCACGCTCGTTTATGTAGGTCGAGCGTTTGTCCTTGTAGGTTTTGCTCCAAGCGTTAAACTCAAAGCTGTGACCTATATATATAGCGGGCAGATGTGCTATCGAGAAGTCGCTCTCGGTGACCGGCAGAAGAGGAATACCGTAGGACTGCACCACAAAAAAGGCGTTGTTGCGGTAGGTATTCTCGGCTTCGGCTCCTGCTAGACGCATCGGCACACCGGAGGGCATCTCGTAGGTGGTATCGGTAATTGCCCACTCACCAACCACACCTCCGTTCTCCTGCTGCTCGATGTGGTTGTTTATATACGCCGCGTGTATCGAGTAGCGTTTGCCTGTGTGGCTGAATGCCGCCTCAAGGTTGTGGTTCTTTGTGCGCTGGCGGTCGTACTGACCTCGTGTTCCGCGAGCCTTATAGTTGATGTTAAAGCCCGTCGATGGCGAGATATTGTGCGCTGCCGTCAGCTCGAAATGCTCCTCGCGATACTTCTTTTGTCCCGACTCCAAGTAGGTCATATGGAAATATGGCTTCTTCAGGTTGTAGAATGGCACATTCTCCATATCGTATGTATAGACCTCGTAGGGTTGCGCAAAGGTGTTGTCGAAGTCGTGTGAACGCTCGAAGTAGTCGGTGGGCATTGTTCCCTGACCCAAACCTCCGATTGCGATGTCGCCCACACCCTTACGATAGAAGGGATAATCTATTCGCCAATCGGTCAATGTGGTGTCGAGCGGACCGATATCTATCTTGTTGTAACCTCGGCGCAGAGTCCACAGAAAGTTGGGCAGGGCGCGAACCGAATCGCTGAAGAAGTAACTCTCCAAGGGTTTGCGAATCCTCTCCTTCTTGGTCGTATCTGCCGGATTTTGTCCCTGCTCCTCTTCCTCGCTATTCTCGTAGGGGTTGCTACCGTAGAGCGAGGTGTTTTCGCCATTCTGCTGTGCGCGTTGCAATGCTCGTGCATCGAGCTGTGCCGAGACCTCTCGGGGCAGCACAACCAGAAGAGCAAAACATAGCACTCCTATTAGGTTCTTAAGCAGTTTAGACATAAAACAGTCGGACAAAATCCGCGGCAAAGTTAATAAAAATTTTTAATATACAAAAAATCACAAAGTTACGCCTTTTTCGCAAAGCCTTTGAACATGGCTCTTAGTGCCGATGTGATGATGTAGAGCAAAATCACAAGAGGCACGGCTCCCACTCCGAGCCATACCAAGAGGGCGATTGCCGTTATGGCAAACATATAGCGCAGGGCATTATCGCTCCACCTCAGGCTCTTAAATTTGAAAGAGAACATCCTAAGGTTTACGATAAGCAGTAGTGCGAAGATTATGGCAAGGCAGACAATCACCTCGCGCGAGATGAAGAGTGTGCCACGTGCCGAGAGCCAACCCAGCGACGAGAAGAAGAGGGCAGAGGCGGGTGTGGGCAATCCCTTAAACTCGCTCTCCTGCGACTTATCGACATTGAATTTAGCCAGTCTGAGAGCCGAGAAGGCAGTAATCAGATAGGGCGTATAACCACATATCATCTCCACCTCTGCTCCCCACTCATAGTGGGAGGAAGATGTGGCGTAGATGGCACTGAGTATGGCTGCCGGAGCAAAACCAAACGAAACCATATCGGCGAGCGAATCCAGCTCGATGCCAATTCCGGAGTAGGAGTTGAGCAGTCGGGCAGTCATTCCGTCGAGAAAGTCGCAAACGGCAGCGGCAACTACCAGCCAAAAGGCGAGTTGCAGGTCGCCTCCGGTGAGAGCTATCGATGCAGCAATCGAACCACACAGCAAATTGCAGAGTGTGATGATGTTCGGTATGGTGAAGAGTCTAATTTCCATAGTCATCAAATTGCGCAATTAGCACATAGTAGGGCGCAAAGTTACAAAAAAAATTGCAACTTCGTCTTTCTGCCCCGCAAGAAACGGTGTATATTGATAAAATATTGTCTAATATAGCGGTTAAATACCTCTTGTTATACAACTTCTCACAAAGTAGGACCTGCCTAAAACTCTTTAGGCAGGTCCTACTTTGTGGATTAGATTAGGTCGAAAAACTTGCCAACCTATTTTTTGTGGTCGAGGAAATATTTCTGCGACTTAAGCAGATTTCTCGACTGAAGAACCATATTCTTTGTCTCGTTCATCAACGTAAGGTAGAGTAACGAGGCTTTGGTATTGGAGCGAGTGTTGTTGATACGCTCAAGCTCCGACTTGATGGCATCGGCAATGGTGTCGAAGAGGTTGTCGCGCATAGTGAGTATGCGGTCGATATCCGAGAAGTCGCGCTGGCGCATCATAGTACTGATACCGCGATAGATAAGCTCTACCTCGTCGTTTATGCGCATCAGGTCATCGATTTGCTCGCGCGAGAGACCCTCGTGATTGTTGTCGATGTGGTCGAACGCAGGACGAGTGATGTGGATTAGGGCCTTGGTCATCTCGTTCAGGTAGTCAACACACTGAACATAGTATTGCGCCGTATCGATATCTTGGTCCTGCAGACGCTTTAGGATTGACATCAGTGAGTACTTGCGTTCGCTGGAGAGTTTGTAGAGTTCGTCAGCCTGAATGGTCATATCGCGCAGAGCCTTACGATTCTCCTTGAATACGGCAAGCAGTGTGCGGTCGTAGATGCGGGTGGTGCCGTCCATAATGGTACAAACCTCATTGGACAGCTCGTCGATAATCTCCTCGGCACTCTCGGGCTTCTTCTTCTCCTCGCTCTTCACCTCTTCGGGCTTCTTCTTGAAGTTCGAGTGGTAGAGCATCCAGCCACAAAGCAGAGTGGTTACCGCGATGGCTATAGTTCCTCCGTAGATAAGTATAAGTCCGACGACAAAGGCGATAAGGAAGCCTCCCAATGCCGTTACGAACCAACCCATCACTACTGTCACAACACCTGTGATACGATATACGGCGGACTCTCTACCCCAAGCCTTGTCGGCGAGCGACGAACCCATAGCCACCATAAAGCAGACGTAGGTTGTCGAGAGAGGGAGTTTCAGCGATGTTGCCAGCGATATGAGCAGGGCAGCGGTGGTGAGATTGACCGTTGCACGAATCATATCGTATGGTGCGCCGCTATGCTCTATATCCTCATATTCGAAACGGCTATCCATCTTGTTGCGCAACTTTGCGGGAACCACCATCTCCACGGTCTTATTTATGCCGAGTGCGCCACGTACTAGCGTACGCGAGAAGAGCGACGAATTGTAGTGCGAGCCGCCCTCACCATCTTGTGCCGACGAGAGCGAAAGCTCGGTCTGGCTCACGTTCATCGACTTTTTCGAGGTCCAGAGCGTGATAATCATAACCGCACCTGCCAGAAGCAGAATATAGAAGTTGGCAGGAACATTCTCGTTAAGTCCCGACATCATTATATCGGTAGTGCCGGCTTGTTTTGCGATGTTATAGCTGTCGAAACTTGCTACCGGAACGCCGATGAAGTTCACAAGGTCGTTGCCCGCAAAGGCGAGAGCCAAAGCGAATGTTCCCGAGAGGATGGTTATACGCAAAATGTTGATTTTGAGTCGCTGAAGGAAGAAGAGAATAAGCGACGAGAGACCCCAACAGATAAGCAGGCAGAGGAGAGTGTTGTTGTTGACAAACTCCACGAAGGGATTGCCTGCAAGAATGCTCTTCAAACCCTTGAATATAGCGAAATAGATGATTGCTGTAATCGAGATTCCGCACCACATCGAGCCGAGTTTACGGAACATTGCCGTATAGCGGAACGAGAATAGCAGGCGCGAGAGATACATAAGTATTGTTCCGCAGGTGAATGCTAAAACTACCGAGAGCAGGATTGCCGAAACAATACCCAAGGCTCTTGATGTGTTGATGAAACTACCCAAATCCGAGAATACAAGCTCTTCGCTGCCGGCTATCTTATATATTGATATGGCAATGGCAGAGCCCAACAAACAGAAGATAAGCGATACGGTGGTCGATGTTGGCAGGCCTAAAGAGTTGTAGAGGTCGAGCAGAATGACATTCGCAAACATCACTCCCAGATAGAGAATCATAACCTCGTGAAAAGTGAATAGCGAAGGGTTGAACATACCGCTTCGGGCAACCTCCATCATACCGCTCGAGGTGACAACTCCGACCATAATACCAATAGTAGCTACGGTCAGAATAGTCTTCATCTTAGCTGCACGCGAGCCGATAGCCGAATTCAGAAAGTTTACGGCGTCGTTGGTTACGCCGACAAACAGACCCGACACTGCCAGAATGCCGAGGATAACAACGATAACAGTGTACAGAACACTCATATATGTTAAATTTAAGTTTGGTTTTTCTCCTTAACCATTAAAAATACCCATTCAAAAGTAGTGACATTTTTCAAATGTAACAATATATTCACAATTTGGTAACAATAAATTAACATACCTTGCCACCCCTATCCCACACCATATCATACTTTTTTACTCCACGATTCGTTCTTTTTTCGATTTTGGAATACGGGTGTAAAAAAAATTTTTTACCTTTGTTAGGATATAATCTTGAGTAAGATTTAGGAAAGTGGAATTTTATATCCAACCAATATTTGGCAACAAACAAAAAACCAATAACTTATAAACTACTATGGCATTTGATTCTTTTGCAAACAGACACATCGGTGTCACTCGCGAAAATGAACTTAATGAGATGCTCAAGGTGATTGGCGTTGAGTCGGTCGATGAGCTTATTAAGCAGGTTATTCCCCAGTCTATTCGTCTCAAGCAACCGTTGGCTCTCAAGCCCGGCATGAGCGAGTACGAGTTTACGACTCACGTTCAGGAGCTTGCTTCGCGCAATCGTCAGCTGCGCTCGTTTATCGGTATGGGCTTCTATCCTAATGCAGTTCCCGCAGCCGTTGTGCGCAACGTATTCGAGAATCCCGCGTGGTACACCTCCTATACCCCCTATCAGGCTGAGATTTCGCAGGGTCGTCTGGAGGCACTGCTCAACTATCAGACCGCCGTTATCTCTCTTACGGGTATGGAGATTGGCAACTGCTCGCTGCTCGATGAGGCTACCGCTACTGCCGAGGCGATGCTTATGATGTATGCTCTGCGTTCGCGCGAGGCTGTGAAGGAGGGTCGCTGTCAGCTCTTCGTTGACGAGAATATCTTCCCTCAGAATCTCGATGTACTTTTGACCCGTAGCGAGCCTTTCGGCATCGAGCTTATTGTCGATGACTTCCGCACCTATGAGTTCTCGGGTAAGGAGTTTGGTGCTATTGTTCAGTATCCCGCAGCTAATGGTGAGGTACGCGACTATGCAGCCTTCACCGAGGCAGCACACTCGAAGGGTATGCTCGTAACGGCTGTTGCCGACCTTCTCTCGTTGGCTCTGTTGAAGGCTCCCGGTGAGTGGGGTGCCGACATCGCCGTAGGTTCTACTCAGCGTTTGGGTACTCCTATGGGCTTTGGTGGTCCTCACGCAGGTTATATGACCACCCGAGAGGCTTACAAGCGTAATATGCCCGGCCGTATTATCGGTGTGTCGATTGACCGTATGGGCAACAAGGCTCTGCGTATGGCACTTCAGATGCGCGAGCAGCATATCAAGCGCGAGAAGGCTACTTCGAACATCTGTACCGCTTCGGCTCTTATGGCATCGATGGTAGGTTTCTATTGTATATACAACGGTCCCGAGGGTCTGAAGCGTGCTGCCGAGACTGCTCACCGTGCTGCCCTGACCGTAGCCGATGCGCTTGAGTCGTTGGGCTACAAGCTGGCTGCAAAGAATATTTTCGATACCGTTGAGGTTGAGGCTGAGGCAGCTGTAATACAGTCGCTTGCTCTCATCAAGGGTATCAACTTCTACTATCCCGACGAGGGCCGTGTACGCCTCTCGTGTGACGAGGTTACCACTCCTGAGGAGGTTGAGACCATCGTCTCCATCTTTGCCGAGGCTCGTGGCAAGAAACTCAAGGGCGTTAAGCTCGTGGCTGAGAACCGCGTAGCCGTAGAGCGTGAGTCGGCTTACCTTCAGGAGCCTATCTTCAACGCATATCGTTCGGAGAGCGAACTTATGCGCTACATCAAGAAGCTTGAGTTGCGCGATATCTCGCTTGCAAACTCGATGATTTCGCTCGGCTCGTGTACCATGAAGCTCAACTCGGCAGCTTCGATGATGCCTCTCTCGCTTGCAGGCTTCCAGAATATGCACCCCTTTGCTCCCGCTGATCAGGCTGAGGGTTACCTCGAGCTTATCGCCGAGCTGGAGCGCGACTTGGCAACCATCACCGGCTTTGCAGCTTGCTCCTTGCAGCCCAACTCGGGTGCTGCCGGCGAGTACACCGGCCTGATGGTTATCCGTGCATATCATCAGAGCCGTGGTCAGGGCTACCGCAACATCGTTCTTATCCCCGCATCGGCTCACGGTACCAACCCCGCATCGGCAGCTATGGCAGGTATGAAGATTGTCACCGTAGCTTGCGACCAGAATGGTAATATCGACGTTGACGACCTGAAGAAGAAGGCTGAGGAGTACAGCTCCGAGCTGGCAGGTCTAATGGTTACCTACCCCTCGACCCACGGTGTATTCGAGAGCCGCATCCGCGAGATTGTTGATGCTGTTCACGACTTCGGCGGTCAGGTATATATGGACGGAGCAAATATGAATGCTCAGGTTGGTCTGACCAACCCCGGCTATATCGGTGCCGACGTATGCCACCTCAATCTCCACAAGACCTTTGCTATGCCTCACGGCGGTGGTGGTCCCGGTGTAGGCCCCATCTGCGTTGCCGAGCACCTCAAGGAGTTCTTGCCCTCGCACTCGGTAGTTCCCACCGGTGGCGACAACGGCATTACCGCTGTAGCTTCGGCTCCCTTCGGTTCGGCACTGTTGCTGCCCATCACCTATGGCTATATCAAGATGCTTGGTGAGGAGGGTCTGCGTCGCTCGACCGAGATGGCAATCGTCAATGCCAACTATATGTCGTCGGCACTCAAGGATGAGTATCGCACCTACTATGCAGGTGAGACAGGTCGTGTAGGTCACGAGATGATTCTCGACCTTACTCGCTTCAAGCACGACTACAACATCGACTGTGGCGATATCGCTCACCGTCTGATGGACTACGGTTTCCACGCTCCCACCCTCTCCTTCCCCGTACATGAGACCCTGATGGTCGAGCCTACCGAGTCGGAGCCTAAGGCTGAGATGGATCGCTTTATGGCTGCTCTTGTGCAGATTAAGCGTGAGTGCGAGGCTGCAGCTGCTGCCGGCGAGAAGGATAACGTAGTGGTTAATGCGCCCCACACCGCCAAGGAGCTTGCTGGCGAGTGGTCGCACCCCTACACTCGTGAGGAGGCAGCATTCCCCCTCGAGTGGGTCAAGGAGGCAAAGTTCTTCCCCTATGTGACCAAGATTGACAATGGTTATGGTGATAGAAATCTTTGTTGTAAGAATCTCGACTAATTTTTGATTTATATGCGGTAAATTCCGCACATTCCAAACTAAACCCGAGTGGGACGTACATCCAAGTACTACCCACCCGGGTTTCTTATTACGATGCACGGAATTTTCCAGCCTAAAATCAAAAAGCTATCGTTCCGAAAAGTTTTGAAAGTAAAAAACAAAATCTACTCGAAGATTCCGCGCGAGATAGCCTTGCGCATTTTTATCAGATAGACTCCCCTTTGAGGGTGAAAGCTCAATGTGTGGGCAACGCACAGAATTAGTGTAGCCACCCATTTGCCAATCTCCTTGACTCTCAGCATCGTAGTCCCGCCATCAATCTTAGCTCTGAGGCGTTGGCTCACTCCTATATTATAACACAATGCCTCGAAATACTCTGCGCTGAGTTTTCGGCGAGGGATAAGGTGCCACATGATGGCATTTGGACAGTAGTAGCACTTGGCTCCTGCCCGCTGAAGACGAGCAAACAGATCGCTCTCCTCGCCACCGATAAGTCGCTCGCCTATGCGCCCTAAGTCAGGGTTGAAGAGACCAGCAAGTTCGAAGGCTTTACGCCTGAATGCCATATTACCACCGGCAGGGATTCTACCCTTAGGAAAAGGTTTTATCTTCTCGCCCCAATCCATAGGGTTGGCTATGGGTTGTTCGGTCAGGTGTGACATCCAGCGTGGGCGTTCACACTCTTCGTATGTGGCAATGACCTTTCCGCCTGCCGACATCGCATCGGGCAGTGAATCAAACAGCTGGAGATATGCCCTCAAGAAATCTTCGTTGACCCTCTCGTCGTCGTCGATGATGGCTATAATCTCGCCTCGGGCAGCCTCGATGCCGGCATTGCGAGCATGAGAAAGCCCCTGCATAGCCTCGAAAACGTATCTCAGATTAAGGTTGTCATGCTTAGTGCAAAACTCCTCGAATAGTTCGCGGGTATTATCCTTAGAGTTGTTATCGACCACTATACACTCCCACTCCTCTGCCGGCAGTGTTTGGCGTACAATACTTGCCAATGCACCTATCAGATGCACGGCCCTGTTGTATGTTGCTATGACGAGTGAGATGCGAATCATAGCGCAAATTTATAATTTTTTTGCCCAAAACCCCCATTTTTTTTTTAACTCTTTTGCCTTAAAGAGCCGAAATGTTACAAATTATAGCTATATTTGTACGCTAATTTGAAATATTATTATCCAACTAATAAATATGAGAATCAAAAATTTCCTTAAAATTTCATCTCTGCTGGTGTGCCTTTTCAGTGTTTTCACACTCTCGGCTCAGCAGGCTGTTAAGTGGACTACCTCGTCGAAGGACCTCGGTAATGGTCAGTTCACCGTTGAACTCAAGGCGGATATCGCCAAGGGTTGGCATATCTACGATGTGACCCCCTTCCAGTTAGGTTTCCCTACCCACACTGCTGTTGTCTTCACTCCGGGTGAGGGCGCTACGACTGAGGGTAAAATGGCAGTTAACGCTCCCCACACCAAGCGTTATTTCGACGATACGTTTGGTCAGGATATGGGCGAGATTGAAGGTACTGCAACTTTCACTCAGAAGGTAAAACTTTCGGCAGCAGAGGCCGATGTTAAGATTTCGGTTTCGTATCAGGCTTGTCAGGAGGGGTCGTGTCAGACTCCCGAGGATTTGACTTTCACCGTTAAGCTCAAGCAGAGCATAGCTCCTGCAGCTAAGGCTGAGGAGGCTAAGCCTGCAACCGAGATAGAGCCAGCAAAGGCTGAGGAGCCTAAAGCTGAGGAGGTGGCTGTCGAGCAGCCCGAGACCACTGAGGTTGCTGCTACCGAGCCTGAGCCCGAGGCAGAGGTTGCCGCTGCTGAGGAAGAGGAGGGTGAGTCCATTTGGGGCTACATCATCGAGGCTGTACTCTGGGGCTTCGCTGCACTGCTTACCCCCTGTGTGTTCCCCATGGTTCCTATGACCGTAAGCTACTTCCTCAAGGGTGAGGGCGGTGTGGCTATGGGTCGTCTGAGAGCTTCACTCTACGGTCTGTTTATCGTGATGCTCTACACCCTGCCTATTGCTGCTATTATCGTCATCACTCGTTTTGTAGGTGGTGATGCGGTGACTGCCGATATCTTCAACTGGCTTGCAACACACTGGTTGCCAAATATCATCTTCTTCATTGTATTTATGGTATTTGCGGCTTCGTTCTTTGGCGCATTCGAGATTACTATGCCCTCGTGGATGGTTAACAAGACCGACGAGAAGGCTGATACTAAGGGCTTGTCGGGTATCTTCTTCCTCGCTCTTACCCTTGTATTGGTGTCGTTCTCTTGCACCGGTCCTATCGTAGGTTCGGTACTCATCAAATCGACCGCAGGTGAGTTTACCACTCCTATTATCACTATGCTTGCATTCTCGATTGCATTTGCTCTTCCATTCACTCTGCTTGCACTCTTCCCCTCGATGCTTAAGAAGATGCCTAAGAGTGGTGGCTGGCTCAACTCCGTGAAGGTTGTCATCGGTTTCATCGAGGTTGCTTTGGGTCTTAAGTTCCTCTCGGTAGCCGACCAGACTTACCACTGGGGGCTGCTCGACCGTGAGGTTTACCTCGCAATCTGGATTGTGGTATTTGCTCTGATGGGTCTCTACCTCTTGGGTAAGATTAAGTTCTCGCACGACAGCGATATGCCCTATCTTGGCGTAGGTCGTCTGGCTTTGGCTATCGTAGTATTCTCGTTCGTGGTATATCTCATCCCCGGTATGTGGGGTGCGCCTCTGAAGGCTCTCTCGGGCTATCTGCCTCCTATGACATCGCAGGATTATGTGGTGACTGCCGGTGGTGCTGCAACAGCTTCGACTGACGAGCTTGCAGGCGAGAGCCGTAAGTATAGCGACTTCCTCCATCTGCCTAACGGCCTGACCGGATTCTTCGATATGGAGGAGGCTGAGGCTTATGCAAAGAAGGTGAACAAGCCTATCTTCATCGACTTTACGGGTCACGGCTGTGTAAACTGCCGCGAGATGGAGCAGCGCGTATGGTCTGATCCTCGCGTGATGAAGCTCCTTCGTGAGGAGTTCGTTATCGTAGCTCTCTACGTTGACGACAAGACCGAGCTGCCCGAGAGCGATTGGGTAACTACCGAGAGTGGTAAGGTACTCAAGGAGCTGGGTAAGATTAACTCGAACTACGCTCTCGAGAAGTATGGCGTAAATGCTCAGCCCTATTACGTTCTGCGTGGCAAGGGTGGCGAGACTCTGGTTGAGCCACACAAGTACGACCTCGAGGTTGAGAACTTCATCAAGTTCCTTGAGTCGGGTATTGAGGCTTACAACAAGCAGTAAGAAACTATAAGAAAACGGGGGGACCTGTCTAACTTGGTTAGGCAGGTCCCCCCGTTTTCTTGATACCTTATATATATTAGAATACTATTGGCGAAGTTATATTCTGCATTACGGCAACCACGGACCACGCGGCAATCTCCGATGTTGCACTATACACATCCACCACAGCGTGAACCTGAGGGTTGCGAATCTCCACTCTCTGAGTATCGCCTCTGAAATAAGGCGAGGATTGCATCTCGACCTTCAAGTTCTCGGGTCCTACCGAAGCTCTCGAGGCTGCTACGGTGACGTTTACACGTGTGGGGAACTTTTCGATAGCCTCCTTCGCCGTGCCCGAGAATACCACCTTCTGCTCCTTTTGTAGCGACTCCTCATAGACGGGTGTGCCTTTGAGGGCATTGGGTCCCTTCTCATTGAAGAAACGAGCAGTGGCGCCACCCATAAGGGTTGCGGTACGAAGTACGTCAAACCCTCCGGTGGCTCCGGAAGCTATATAGACCTTTGCGCCACTTTGGCGAGCGGCGTGTGCCACCTCGGCGTAGTAGTCCTCATCGGCAAAGGCTCCTATCGAGAGGGTAATGACCGATATGCCGCGCTTGAGTGCAGGAAGAGCTACGGCTCTCATACAAGCAGGCGATGCAGCTTCGACAATATAGTCCAGACCCATCTCTAAAAGCTCCTCAATCGAGCCACAAACTTTGGGTTGTGAGGTGAGCGATGCAGATAACTCCTCGGCACGCTCTCGGGTGCGCGAGAAGAGTGCGGTTAGCTCATAGTCGGGTAGCAGACCCTGCTCCACGGCGCGAGCAACTATACCACCAAGCTTACCGCAGCCTACGATTCCAAACTTTAGTTTCATAGCTCTCGTTTATTGATTTAGAAAATTCTCCATATTGTTAATCACCTTGCTGCTGAGTCTGTGGTATGCCTGACGAGTCATACCTGTTGAGACGCCTGCACAGCGAATTTTTGGGTTAGAGAGCAGATGTTCGCCACCCACAGCACCGAGCGTATCGCCCAGCAGGCGGTTCTTGCCACTCTCGAGCCACTCGAGCATCGCCTCTTCGTCCCATGCAGGCGAAAGACCTGTGTTGAAGAGAATCTTGCCACTGCCCAGAGCCTCGAACTCCTCCTTGTGGAGCAGTACGGTATTCTTGTTTAGGCAGCAGAACACAACATCGCTTCCGGCAAGAAGCTCTCTCAAGGGTTTGAACTCATAGCCTTTAGCCTTTGCCCACTCCTTTTCGCTGCGGGCAAAGTAGCTGACTTTAGCACCGAAGAAACTCATGGCGTCGGCAATCATACCGCCCGACTTGCCAAGACCTACAACGCCTACGTTGAGACCCGTTATCTCGCGCGGGTCACCCTCCCAAGCCTCCTCGCCAAATCCGTGCATGATTCTGACCAATTCGCTAACTACATACTCCACAACACCCTCGTCGCCATAGTCGCGTATGCCGGTAACGGTGATGCCTCTCTCTTGGGCATATCTGATATCGACATTGGCACTCTCGGGAGAGTAGAGCGAGCAGCACATACCCACATACTTAAGGTTGGGACAAAGTTCCATTGCCTCCCTCTCAAGACGCGAGGTGAAGGTCAGCAGTACAGCATCGGCATCGCCCACTCGGCGGGCAATCTCCTCGTCGCTCTGGGGAATATCGGTGTGGAATACCACCTCCGAAGCAAGACCTCTGATGTGGTCGCGGGCAGAATCGACAAGTTTTATCGGCTCGATGGCTACAATCTTATTAAACTTCTTCATAGTTTGCCAATCTAAATTTCATATTTGATTAGTTGGGCAGCGAACTGCTGGGCATCGCCACCTTCTCGAACTTATAGCCCAAACGCTTAAGCTCGAGTGCAGCACCTATACGGAACATTACGCGTGTGGTGCGAGCGAAGATGTAGAATGCCTTGGTGCTTTGCGACTCGGTGTCCTCGCGACGAATAAGAGTCATCGCCGTATGGGCGCAGCTACGCATAATATCCTCGATTTTGGTAGCCTCCTCGCTGCCGAGTTTCAGACCAAGAATATTTTCGACAATATTTTCGTCCATATCGTCGAATCCCTCCTTGCCATGCAACTTTTCGTAAGGCTCATCGTGATACTTTACCCAGTCGCTGTCCCACCTCGAAGCTACTGCCATACCAACATATCCTGCCCACGCCATAGCTGCAGCAGGGTAGCTGTTCACCTGACTCACAGAGTCTGCCATATAGTGGGGAGCATACTCTTTCCACCTCAGGTCGATATCCTCTGACGAGAGCAGCGTGCCATCGAGCATCTTGTGCGAGGTACAGAGTTTGAGCAACTCTTCCATCAGACGAGCCTCAAACTCGTCGTAATACTTTACATCTTCCATATTTTTCTATCGATAGTAAAAAAGCCCTCCACGCCTTTGTGACGTAGAGGGCGATTATAGTTTAGCAATCTTTGAGGAATTACTCCTTGACCAGAATAATCAGCTCGCCAGACTTAGGTGCAACATCAAAGTAACCGTTGGAGATGGTAACCTTCTCGTCGGTGAGCAGGTTTGTCCACTCGCCATTGTCGGTAACCTTGATTGTAAGATTGTTGGTGTCATTTTCCGTGAAGTTGGCAACAACTACGACCGAACCACCAGCAGTGCGATAAACCATGTGCTTAGCACCCTTATCGGAGTCTGTTACGTGGTGGGTAAACTCCTTGATGGTTGCGCTGTCGCCAAACATATCTTCGTTGGCCTTTCTGAACGAGATAACCTTCGACATAGCGTCGTAGAGGGCGCGACGATTAACGTCGTTGAAGTAGCCCCACTTCACAGGCTTGCGACCTGTACGATCATTGTAATTGATAGAGTAGTCGTAGCCAAGTTCGCCAAACTGCCACATCATCTTGGGGTAGGGCGAGAGGAAGTGGAATGCGTAAGCCGACTGCAACTGCTTCGAGATAACAGCCCAATCACTCTTCACCCAGCCGAGGCTGTAAGTTATGGCCTTGTAGGCAATACGCTCCTCATCGTGGTTCTCGATATTGTTCATTCTGCCCTGACGGAAAGCTCCCGAGAAGTCACCGCCAGTATAGCCCATTACGCTCTGCTGGTAAGGCTCCATACCCCCGTTGCTCCACAGAAGAATATCCTCGTATGCTGCCAACTCATCCTCCTCTTTGTTGTCGCAGAAGTGTTCGAAGATGATGTATGCATCGTCAGAAACCTCGCGGATTGCGTCGGCATACTCCTTAAGGAAGCCGATACGCTCTGCACTGTAACCACCTGCATCGTAGTTCGAGGGGTTCTGAACAATACCCTTTGTGAGGTCGAAGCGGTAACCATCGATGTTGTACTCCTTGAGCCAGTACTGGAGAACCTCCTTGATGTAGCTGCGAGTCTTATCGTAGGTGTGGTTGAAGTCGTGATATACGCTATAGGCGTGGGGAGCCTCTACGTTGAAGAAGGGGTTCTCCTTTGCGGTGCAGTTATTAGCCGAATCCCACCACATCTTAGCCCATGGGAACTGACCGGTAGCGTGGTTGAATACCACATCGACGATGACTGCAATGCCGCGCTTGTGGCACTCGTTGATGAATCGCTTGTAATCCTCCTTCGTACCGTAAGCCTTGTCGGGAGCGAAGTAGAAGCAGGGGTTGTAGCCCCACGAGTCGTTACCATCAAACTCCATGACAGGCATAAGCTCGATAGCGTTGATACCCAAAGTCTCGAGATAATCGATGTGCTTGAGCGCACCATTGATATCGCCGGTGGACGAGAAGTCGCGGAACAGAAGCTCATATACTGCCAGCGAGTTCCTCTCGGGACGCTCGAAGCTATCCCAGTTAAACTCAGCGGGTGCAGCAGTCGAGAATACCGATACTATATCCTGTGCCTTCTCGGGATAGGCCTTGAGGTTGGGGTAGGTCGAAGAGCTGATATACTTATCGTTCCAAGGGTCAAGTATCATGGTTGCATAGGGGTCACCTACACGTACCTCGCCGTCAACCAAGTACTGATAAGCATACTCTGTGTCAGCCTCAAGACCCGAAATGGTAATCCAGAAGTAGTCGCCATCGCGCTTCATCAGGTTATCACCCGAGATGGTAAAGTCGTTGAAGTCACCAAGCAGGTTGACCATACCCTTGCCCGGAGCATAGATTACGAAGGTTGCTTGGTCGCCGTTTACGGTCACACCCTCCTTAGCATCGGCGGGGCGAGCCTCCTCGATAGTGTCGCCAAGAATCGAAACCTTAATCTCTACGCTCTTGGTCTCAGAACCCTTGCCGGCCTCACCACGGAAAGTGATGTTCTCGGCACCAGCGGGGGTATATTCGAAGTTAAGACCCGATGTTCCCTGTGTAGAAGCCACCTCGACATCGTTCTTGTAGAGCTTGATATAATCTGCTTCGTTAGCACGAATGGTTACGGTGTAGGTCAAGCCACTCTCCCAAACCGAGCCATCCATTGGCGAGGTGAACTTAACATCAAGACCACCCTCGGAAATGGGCAACATAATGTCGTTGCCATTATCCTTAAGCTCGATAGTGCTATCATCCGAGCGGAATACGAATGCCAAGTGGGTAATCTTCTCATCGGCGGGTACACCATAGAACTTGCGAGGACCACCGGGGATGTTGAAGTACCAAAGATTTGCACTCTTCTTCTCGAGTTTACAAGCCTCGACATTATCTCCCCAATCACTCTTTACATACTTCCAATCCGAGGTGTCGGTTGAGTTGGTTGTCAAGACACCTGCATGGGCGTAGATGGTACCGGAGAACTCGGCATCATCGAATACGGTGCCTTCTGTGTTCAAGCGTACGACAACATTTTCAGTCATATTGTCGGTAACGAATACGGGAACAGTAGAGAAACGAGGAATTACGGTCTCAACGAAATCACCGGGCTCGATGGGGTCCACCTGCTCCTGATCGTCATTACCGTTGTTCTCGTCCGGATTCAAGAAGCCCGCCAAGGGGTCATTCTCGTCATAGACAGTACAAGCCCCCATAAACACAATGGCGGCTGCAAGCAAAAGAAGGTTTAGTTTTTTCATATTTTTTTATATTAGCTCACTCTAAGGATGCAAAGTTAAGCAAAAAATAAAGAAAGTCACCATTTATGCTCCACTTTTTATAGCTAAAAGACTCTATTCTGCTCTTTTAGCATGGCTGTTTTGAGCCATTCTTAGCTCTATTTGTTCGACCAATGAGTCGGGGTCGCTACACGACAGGTAGAGACGTGACTCATATATGTCGGTGATTTCCACAAAGTTATCCCACTCCGAGGCGTAGATTCTGACTCGCTCGACCTGAATAACATCAATCCAATGACCATAATAACCGAAAAATCCGCATCCGCCCAGCAGAGGGACAAAGCCTTTCATCTCCTTTTTATCGACACGTCTGACGGAGGCAATCTCGCGAATCTGAACCTCGGTAATATCCATCAGCGAGTCGATTCTCAGACTCTGTTGGTCGATGTGAATCTTGCGCGGTATGGAGAGCGACATAAGTAGGATTATGGCAAGAATCGAACAGGTGAGCCACGCCGACAGGTAGCCTCCTTCGTGCAGAGCAAAGAGCGAGAGGGCGAGTGCTATGAAGAGGGCAAGGTAGAGTGCCGACGTGAGTTTCATACGTCGGCCGAACTTAAACTTATACTCCTTAGGCTCCATTGTTTTTGAGTTTTTAAGATTCTGAGTTGAGGTGCTCGATGAGTGCTTGTGCAATAATCAGGTCCTCGGCTCGGGTTATCTTTATGTTGCTCCATTCGCCCTCGACAAGGTGCAGGGAGTGTCCCGTGCGCTCCACCAGCGAGGCATCGTCGGTTGTGCTTTGGGGAATCTCTCCTTGATATGCACGTCTGAGCAGGCGATGGTCAAAGACCTGCGGTGTTTGTACGTGTCTGAGAGGTCGGCGGTCAACTATCTGCGAGCCGCCATTCTTGAGTATCGTGCGGAAGGAGTCGGTTGCCTCCACCACGGGGATTGCCGAGCCGTAAATCGAAGCAGCCTCCACTGTGCGCAGGATAAGCTCTTGGCTGACCAAGGGTCTGACTCCGTCGTGAACGGCGACAATCTCAATGCCCTCGCCATCCTCAAGCAGTGCCTCCAGAGCCGACCTGACCGAGTCGTAACGCTCCTTGCCTCCCTTAACCACCTTGTGTGGTGCCACGTAGAATCGTGCCGAAAGATTCTGCCAATAGGGTATGTCCGCCCCGGGCAGAGCAACTATAATTTTAGCCTCGGGCAGAGCGCGATTAAATTGGTTAATGGTGTGAGCCAGAATGGGTTGCGAATCTAAAAACATAAATTGTTTTGCGATTGCCGAACCCATACGGCGACCACTGCCGCCCGCAACGATTATTACTGCGCAACTAACCTGTTCCATATCAGTTTTTTGCCAAAACCTAAAGTGTTGTCGGTCAGCTTCAGCGACGAAGGTTTTAGTTCCCACAGGTGAAGCTCACACGCAACTGCATAGGGAAAACGTTTCAAATAGACTTTTTCGCCTCGGCTGTCGGCTTTTTGTACCGTGCCTGTGATTTGTAACCCCTGCACTCTGCCCACAACTCTGGTCTCCAACACTATCGATGCGGCGACTTGCGGATTTTGTTCCATATTCGAGCCGTGACGGGTCTCGGGCGATGAGGTGAAGAGAAGCGAACCACTCTCTTTGTCTAATGCATAGAAGCAATTTGCACACCACGGCCCCTCGGCAGATGAAGTCGCAAGGGTCAATACGTGGTGTCGTTTGATGAAACGTATGATAGCCTCGGGGATGGCCTCCTGCTCGGTTTTCTTAATCTCCATTATTGCTACTTGCTTTCGGGTGTCTGGGGTTTGTTGTCCTGCTCTGCATAGCGCGGAATTGTGGGATTTGCCGAGTTGAAGGCGACAGTATCTCTGATAGTCAGACGTTCATCGTCGCAACTAACCTCGCCATCAAGCTCTGCCATAACCTTTGCCTTGACCCATTCGAAGACCTCCTTGTTCACATCGTTGATAGGCTCCGAAGGCTCCTGAGGAATCTTAAGCGGGTCGATGGGTTTGCCGTTGCGCCATACGCGATAGTCCAAATGCGGACCTGTCGATGTTCCGGTCGAGCCCACATAACCTATGAGCTGACCCTGCGAAACATGCGAACCTTGGTTTATACCCTTGGCATATCCCTTAAGGTGTAGATATCCCGTCATATAACCTCCTGCATGCTTGATTTTCAGGGTGTTACCACCACCGCCTCCCCAGCCTTTGAAGGTTACAACACCATCGGCAACAGCCACAACGGGAGTACCTGAGGGTGCAGCGTAATCAACGCCGGTGTGAGGCTTATAGACCTTGTGTACGGGGTGGAGTCGCTTATAGGTGAACTTCGAACTTATTCGCGAATACTTGAGCGGAGCTTTGAGCATCTGCTTACGTAGCGATGCACCATCTGCCTCCCAATACTCCACAGCCTTATTTTGGCGGAAGGGTATAGCGTAGTACTCCTTGTCGAAGTGGGTGAACTTAACACCCCATATACGACCAACACCTATCGAGGTGGTATCGATGAGTTTCTCGTCATAAATCACCGTAAACTTATCGCCTTTCTGCACCGAGAAGAATGAGATGGTCCACTGATATATATCCTCCACTTCGGCAGCCAAGGCGTAGGGCATATCGGCATCCATCATCGCCTGCCAGAGAGAGGAGTCGATAACGGCACTTCGCTTTTGGCGCACCAAATCGTACTGTTTCTCGCCCAAAGATATGCTCACCGAGTCGGCTCCCTCGCCGTGTTCGTGGAATCCGAAGACCACATATTGGGTGGTGTTTCGCTCATAAGCCAAATAATCAAGGTGGGGGGCATGGAGCGAATCTTCGTGGATGAAGGCAGTGAAGTTGTGACCTGCTCGAATGTTTCGCAAGGGCCACACATCCTTAGCCGCGCGGTCGAGTCGGTCGATTTCGACTGCCGACACGCCATATCGGCTCAGAATCTTACCCAACGTTTCACCACTGTTGACCTCACCACGCTCTAAGCGATATGGGTCAGCATCAATACCATAGACAATATTTCGTGGAACCTCCACTTCACCTTCGACTTGGGTAGATTCCTTGCCGCCACACGCTACCGCGAGTAGTGAGGCGACTATCAACATACTCTTCAGAAGACTTTTCATAATCCGCAAAGTTATAAAAAAAACTTCAAAAGTGAAAAAATATTGCCCACTCCGTACACTTTATGGCTCAAAGTTGCTCTGCACTTCGCTCCTAAGGGAAGATTTGACCCGCTAAATTTTGTAAATCCAACTTTTATCCCTACCTTTGAAGAGATTATATCCCGATGTGAGATGTTGAATTGGTTGCTCATACCTGCCTCGTGGCTCTACGGATGGGTGGTTCATATGCGGAACTACCTGTTCGATGCCGGACTTTTGCGTAGGGAGAAGTTCGATATCCCCATAATCTGTGTGGGTAACATAACTGTTGGAGGTACGGGTAAAACCCCTATGGCTGAGATGATTATTGATTATATGTCGCGCCGTCATCGTGTGGCTCTTCTCTCGCGTGGTTATGGTCGTAGAACCAAGGGCTACTTGGAGGTTACCAACAAATCACACTATCTGGATGTGGGCGACGAACCGCTGCAAATAAAACTCAAGTTCCCCGAAACATTGGTGGTGGTATGCGAGAAGAGAGTCGAGGGCATAAAGCGCATACGACAGCAGCATCCCGAAATTGACCTCATAATTCTCGACGATGGTTTCCAGCATCGTTACGTTGAACCAAAGGTCAACATCATAATGATTGACTCGACACGTCCGCCTCACGAAGATCGTATGTTGCCCGCAGGCTCGTTGCGCGACGATATGGACCAACTGCACCGCGCCGACTACTTTGTGGTGACCAAGTGTGCCGAGAAGATGACACCTCTTCAGCAGGGACTCCTCACTAAGAGTTTGGTCAAGATGGCCTATCAGCGTATCTACTTTACACGTATGGAGTGTTTTCGTCCCCAGCCCCTTTTTGCAAACGAGGCAGTGAACCTCTCTTTGGGCAGCGAGGTGATAGCAATGTCGGGCATAGGTAACCCAAACCCCTTTCATCGCTCGCTCGAGAAGGATTACAAAGTAGTCGAGCAGGTAGTTTTGGAGGACCACCACATATATAAGGTGCGCGATATGAAAATGTTGATGGCTCTGCTCGAGCAGCATCCCGACGCATCTATCATCATAACCGAGAAGGATGCGGTGAAGCTGACAAATCCTACTCATATTCCTGAAGTTATAAGGCAGAGACTCTACTATCTGCCCATAAATATTTCATTCATCGAGGATTCGGATACCGACCTCCTTAACCGATTAGAAGAAGATGTTAGAGCAAATTCAAAAATCCGCTGATTTTATCAAGTCACAGATAGGGGACTTTGTCCCTCAGGTTGGCATAATTTTAGGCACAGGTCTCGGAGCTTTTGCCGAGAGCATCGAGGCTGAATATACGCTCGACTACCACGATATCCCCGGCTTCCCCGTCTCGACGGTCGAGGGTCATAAGGGTCGCCTGATATTTGGTAAGGTCGAGGGCAAAAAGGTGGTGGCTATGCAGGGCAGATTCCACTACTACGAAGGCTACACTATGCAGCAGGTAACCTTCCCCGTGAGGGTTATGAAGCTCCTCGGTATCGATTACCTCTTTGTCTCCAACGCTTCGGGCGGTATCAACACCTCGTTTACGGTGGGCGATTTGATGATTATCACCGACCACATAACCCTTATGCCCAACCCCTTGATTGGTAAGAATATAGCCGAGCTTGGTCCTCGCTTCCCCGATATGCACAACTGCTACGATAAGGAGCTGCGTGACCGCGCTACGAAGATTGCCGAGCAGAAGGGCATAAAGCTCCAATATGGAGTCTATGTCGGTGGTACGGGTCCCACTTTCGAAACACAGGCAGAGTATCGCTATTTCAAGGCTATTGGTGGCGACACGGCAGGTATGTCAACCGTTCCCGAGGTTATCGTTGCGCGCCACATGTCAATCCCAGTGTTCGGTGTGTCGGTAATCACCAACTGTGGCCTGAGCGACGAGATTGGTGACCACGAGGATGTACAGCGTCAGGGCGCAAAGGCGGGTAAAAATATGGGTATTCTTTTCCGCGAAATGATAAAGACTCTTTAGTAGAACGTACCTTTAATTTACTGAAAATAAAATGGTAAACAAAGTTATATTGATTGGAAATGTGGGTGTTGACCCCGAGGTTCGCACCCTTGAGGGTGGGGTGAAAGTTGCACGCGTGAGACTTGCTACCACCGAGCGTCTCTTCGACCGTCAGACAAACACCTCGAAAGAGCATACCGAGTGGCACACCATAACTCTCTGGCGAGGTCTTGCCGAGATTGTCGATACCTATGTCAAGAAGGGTAGTCAGATATATGTCGAGGGTCGTCTGCGCACTCGCGAGTGGGAGAAGGATGGCATCAAGCGTTATGCAACAGAGATTCTTGCCGACAATATGAATCTTCTGGGTCGTCGTGCCGATGGTCAGCAGTCGGCTTCTCAGCCTTCGGTACAGGTGGGTGGCTATCAGCAGCCAGCAGCTCAGCCCTCCTACAACAGCGGTTATCAGTCTGCTCCCTCTCAGGGTTATTCCCAATCTGCTCCTCAGCCTTCATATCAGCCTACACCCTCTCAGGGTTATGCTCAGCAGCCTATTGTTGCGCCGCAAGTTAATGAGGAGGATGATCTTCCATTCTAATTTTTCGATTTTATAGGGCATATTTGTCCTTGCTCCTGAGGGTCGCCAATGGGACGTACGTCAAAGTACTACCCATCGGCGACCCTCTTCGTTTAAGAACAAATATGCTCCTCTAAAATCAAAAAATAACTCTCGCTTCGGGAGGGTTGAGTCGTCGCAATTTTCCGATTTGTATGCGGTAAATTCCGCACCGCCTTTAGCAAAACCCGAATGGGACGTACGTCAAAGTACTACCCATCGGCGTCCCTTTTCGTTTAAGAACAAATCTGCTCCTCTAAAATCAAAAAAAATACTTCTCGCTTCAGCAGGTTTAGAAAACCTATACTTCCACGCCCTTCTTCACGAAACCTGCCACCAATAAAAAATAGATAGGAGTTGCCCTTCGACGAGCAACTCCTATCTGTTTTTAGAGAATCTCTAAGATTAGAGACGCTCAAGCTTAACGGTGAAGTGACGCATAAGCTCGGTCTCCCATACGATCTTAACACCGCGGGTAATCTCGTTACGACGATCGTAAACGTTCTTAAGAGCAGCAGCGATAACATCCATGTGGTTGTTGGTGTACGAACGACGAGCGATGCACAAACGCAACAGGTCAAGACCACCGAAGCGGTTCTCACGAGTTACGGGGTCACGGTCAGCAAGGATGTAACCAATCTCGCAACCACGAACACCTGCCTCGAGGTAAAGCTCGATAGCGAGGGTCTGTGCGGGGAACTCCTCCTTAGGAATGTTCGAGAGAACCTTGTCAGCGTCAACGAACAGAGCGTGACCACCTACGGGACGCTGGTAAGGAATACCATACTCGTCGAGCTTAGCAGCCAAGTACTGAACCTGCTTGATACGAGTCTCGATGGTCTCAAGCTCGGTGTTCTCGTCAAGACCAACTGCCAAAGCAGCCATATCACGACCGTTCATACCACCATAGGTCAAGAAGCCCTCGAAGGGGATGCAGAAACGCTTGGCACCCTCGAACCAATCCTCGTGGCGAGTTGCGATGAAACCACCCATATTTACAAGACCGTCCTTCTTCGACGACATGGTCATACCGTCAGCATACGAGAACATCTCCTTAACGATCTCCTTGATGGTCTTATCAGCATAACCCTCCTCACGGGTCTTGATGAAGTAAGCATTCTCAACGAAACGAGCCGAGTCGAATACAACGCGCTTGCCATACTTGTCAGCGATAGCACGTACGTCGCGAAGGTTCTTCATCGATACGGGCTGACCACCTGCGGTGTTGTTGGTAACGGTAACGATGATGAAAGGAATCTTCTCAGCATTCTCAGCCAATGCCTTCTCGAGCTTAGCGCAGTCAACCTCACCCTTGAAAGGAATCTCGAGCTGAGTGTTCTTAGCAGCGTCGATGGTGCAGTCCAAAGCCACAGCCTTACGGAACTCGATGTGACCCTTGGTGGTGTCGAAGTGCGAGTTGCCGGGGATGATATCACCAGCCTTTACGAGGTGGCTGAAGAGAACGTTCTCAGCAGCACGACCTTGGTGAGTAGGAATTACATACTCGAAACCGGTCAGACGGTTGATAGTCTCCTTAAGCTGGAAGAACGATGCCGAACCTGCGTAAGCCTCGTCACCGGTCATCATTGCTGCCCACTGGCGGTCGCTCATTGCGCCGGTACCCGAGTCGGTCAAACAGTCGATGTAAACCTGATCAGACTTAAGCATAAAGAGGTTGTAGTTAGCCTCCTTGAGCCACTGCTCACGCTCCTCGCGAGTACTCTTGCGAAGGGGCTCTACCATTTTAATTCGATACGCTTCTGCAAATGGAATTTCCATAGTTCAAAATAGTTTTAGGATTATACGTTTAGTTTTATAATATTCTGGTTTACAGCGCATTATGTGCTTAATGTGCACTTTGCTCCACAAAGGTACACAAAATATAACGAACAACCAAACTTTTTTGGTATATTTAGTTTAAGGTTTTGTGGCTTAATGGTCAAAAAGAGACCTGCGAAGGGGGGTAAAATTGTTTAATTGTCAAAAATGAGACCTAAACAGAGTGTTGAGAGATTATTTCGACAGTTTTTTGTGGGTATATGAACTCAATTTTAAATATATTTTGTACTTTTGTGATACGAGCTGTTCGGCTCAACTGGAATTGAAAGAATAACATAATATGGGCAGGAAAACGAAATGTACAAGTAGTATAGAGGACAAAAGAGGGATAACG
>CAZFQU010000025.1:0-26485 GCA_964521245.1 uncultured Alistipes sp.
TCCGATTTTCGGACTCCTCTCTTTTTGTCTTGCGCCCTGCCCGCTGAAAGATGTGGGTCGGGGCGCGTTTTTTTCTGTTGGGCGCTAAATAATCTTTTTCGAGTATTGTAACTGAGGAAAAACGAGAAAGATGCCAAGATAAAACCCAAAGCGACCGAAATAGAAATTCCCCGGAACACAAACTTATTTACTAATTTATAGAACATCCCTTTTGTTTTCTCGGCTCAAATTTATAATTTTGCCTTTTGTAATTTACCCCTTGAATCGGCTCGCCCGAGGTGTTGCCTGCTGTGGTGGTCTGTTGTTCGGGTGAGAGATTATGTGTAATATATTGAAAGAGAATAGGATATGGCTAAGGAGTATAATAATAGTTCGTCGCCCCGCCAGCGCAACCGCGAGGCGTATGAGGCACTAACCGATATAAATGGGACATTGCCCCCTCAGGCTTTAGAGTTGGAAGAGGCGGTGCTGGGTGCGCTTATGCTCGAGAGCAACAGCGTGATAGCTGTCGAGGAGTATCTTTCGCCCGAGTCGTTCTATCGTCGCGAGCATCAGATTATCTACTCGGCGATTCTCGACCTCTCGCACGATCTCAAGCCCGTTGACCTGTTCACCGTTACCGAGCGTCTAAAGTCGCGTCAGGAACTCAAGGAGGTTGGAGGTGCGCCCTATCTCGCACAGCTCACTCAGAAGGTGGGTTCGGCAGCCAATGTGGAGTTTCACGCCAAGATTGTAGCTCAGAAATATGTGCAGCGTGAGCTTATACGCTCGGCTACCGAGATTCAGCGTCGCTCCTACGACGAGACGGTCGATGTGACGGAGCTTATCGGCTTTGCCGAGGGTGAGATTTTCAAGGTGGCTGATGGTCACGTCAAACGCTCGGTGCAGTCGGCAAAGGATATAATGGCCAAGGTGTTGAACCAGATTGAGGAGGCTTCGAAGAATGCAAGCTCTATAAATGGCGTACCTTCGGGCTTTACATCCATTGACAAGGTAACGTTGGGATGGCAGCTTAGCGACCTTATCATCATTGCGGCGCGTCCTGCGATGGGTAAGACGGCATTTGTGCTGTCTATGGCGCGTAACATCACCGTTGAGTATGAGCGTGCCGTAGCATTCTTCTCGCTCGAAATGTCCTCCGTACAGCTTATGATGCGTCTGCTGATTGCCGAGACGGGACTCAGCGGTCAGGATGTTAAGAGCGGACGTCTCACTCCCGAGCAGTGGCGTCATATGGAGAGTTCGGTCAAGCCTTTGGCTGCTGCACCTCTCTATATCGACGATACGCCGGCACTCTCGGTCTTTGAGTTCAGATCCAAGGCTCGACGCCTAAAGTCACACAACAATATCGAGCTGATAATCATCGACTACTTGCAGCTGATGACAGCAGGTTCGGCGGGTAATGGCAGTCGTGAGCAGGAGGTGGCATTTATCTCGCGTACGCTCAAGGCCATTGCCAAGGAGCTTAACATCCCCATCATCGCCCTTTCGCAGCTCAACCGCTCGACCGAGACTCGTGGAGGCTCGAAACGCCCCCAACTCTCGGACCTGCGCGAGTCGGGTGCTATCGAGCAGGATGCCGATATTGTGGCATTCATCCACCGTCCCGAGTACTATGGCATCAACCAGACAGAGGATGGTATGCCGACGGCGGGTATGGCTGAGATTATCATTGCGAAGCACCGTAACGGTGCGGTGACCGATATCAACCTCAGATTCCTCAAGGAGCAGGCTCGCTTTGCCGATATGGACTCCGACGCAGTTACTGCAGTGGGAGCAAGCATTGTCGCAGAACAATACGATGACTTCTCGTCGGTATCGAACAATTCGCTCGGTGCAGCTCCAAACGACGAGTTTGCCATGGGTCCTGTCAATATCTCGCCCCGCCCGCTCGATGACGAACCCCCATTTTAACCTCAAAAACCTAACTCTATGTTTGTCAAGACCTACGCCGGAGCGATTGTCGGAATAGATGCTGTGGAGGTCACCGTAGAGGTGAACCTTATGGGCGGAGCTATGGGGTTGTATCTGGTGGGTCTGCCCGACAATGCCGTCAAGGAGAGCGAGGAGCGTATTCGTGCCGCTTTCGACAACTGTCAGCGTAGAATGTCGGGCAAGAAGATTGTGGTCAATCTGGCACCTGCCGACCTGCGTAAGGAGGGTTCGGGTTTCGACCTGCCGATAGCCGTAGCAATATTGGCAGCCATGGAGCAGGTGGTAGTCGAGAAACTCTACCGCACACTCTTTATCGGTGAGTTGTCGCTCGATGGTTCGCTTCGAGGAGTCAAGGGAGTACTCCCGATTGTGGCCCGCGCACGCGAGATTGGTCTCGAGCGCGTTGTTGTGCCAAAGGATAATCTGCCCGAAGCGTCGGTCGTAGGTGGTATTCAGGTGCTTGGTGTTAGCCATCTGATGGAGGTTATCGAGTGGCTCAATGGCGATAGAGAGATTGAGCCTGCCGAGCCGCAGACCGAGGAGCAATTAGACGAGAATTGCGACCCCTATGCCGAGGATTTTTCTGACGTTAAGGGTCAGGCACACGTAAAACGCGCATTGGAGATAGCGGCAGCCGGAGGTCACAACGTTATAATGATTGGCTCGCCGGGTTCGGGTAAGACCATGCTTGCAAGACGTATGCCCACCATATTGCCACCGCTGACTCTTGACGAGGCACTCGAGACGACCAAGATTCACTCCGTAGCGGGTAAGTTGGGTCGCAGAGAGGGACTTTTGCGTCAGCGACCATTTCGTACGCCTCACCACACCACTTCGCCCGTAGCACTCATTGGTGGCGGTCAGTCGCCCCAGCCGGGTGAGGTGTCGTTGGCTCATAACGGAGTACTCTTTCTGGATGAGTTGCCCGAGTTCGGACGCTCGGTCCTTGAGGTTATGCGCCAACCGCTTGAGGATAAGCGCATTGTGGTCTCGAGGGCAAAGTATAGTGTGGAGTATCCTGCCAACTTTACATTGGTGGCATCGATGAACCCTTGTCCGTGCGGTTACTACAACCATCCCGAGAAAGAGTGTAACTGCGCTCCGGGAACGGTGCATCGCTATATGGGCAGAATATCGGGTCCGCTGATGGATAGAATAGACCTGCATATCGAGGTTACGCCCGTGTCGATTCAGGAGTTATCCTCTTCTGAGGTTGGAGAGCCGAGCAGCTCGATTCGTCAGAGAGTTGTTGCTGCCCGCGAGGTGCAGCGTCGTCGATTTAGCGGAGTCGAGGGTGTGCATACCAATGCAATGATGAATAGCAAGATGCTACGCCAATATTGTAAGCTCGATGCAGCTTCGGCATCTTTGCTCCAGAGGGCTATGGAACGGCTGAACCTCTCGGCACGAGCCTACGACCGTATTTTGAAAGTTGCTCGCACGATTGCCGACCTTGCAGGTGAGGAGAATATCTCGTCGGCACACATAGCCGAGGCGATAAACTATCGTTCGCTCGACCGTGATACGTGGGGCAGATAACACCTGTCGCAAGGTGTAAGTCAAGAGGGTGCAAGATGATAGAAACTTAATAATGAATAACTCTATAAGAGAGATATGACGGAAAAAACTAAAAGGGTAATTTTGTCGGGCGGAGGTACCGGCGGACATATCTATCCGGCAGTTGCTGTTGCCGAGGCTTTGAAGAGAAAATATGGCGAGAAGGTCGAGATTCTCTTCGTGGGTGCCGAGGGTAAGATGGAGATGGAGAAGATACCCGCACTCGGATATAATATTGTGGGGTTGCCTATCGCGGGCCTGCAACGACGATTGGATTGGCACAATCTTTTGGTGCCATTCAAGATGTTGAAGAGCCTTTCGCGTGCAAGAGCCGTAATTCGCAATTTCAAGCCGGATGTAGTAGCGGGCTTCGGAGGTTATGCCTCGGCTCCTATACTCAAGGCTGCGCAACGCGCAGGAGTGCCGACACTTATTCAGGAGCAGAACTCCTATGCCGGAGTGACCAATAAACTCTTGGCTAAGGGTGCAAATCGAATTTGTGTTGCCTATGATGGTATGCAGCGATTCTTCCCCTCGGAGAAGATTGTCTATACGGGTAACCCCCTGCGAGGCAGATTCTCCGATGGCAAGGAGTTGCGCGAGGAGGCACTCCGATACTACGGTTTTACGCCCGATAAGCCCGTACTGTTGGTTGTTGGCGGCTCGCTTGGCTGTCGCACGATGAACAATATGATGAAACGTTGGGTGGCAGAGTCGGGTGGTGAAGCCGACATACAAGTCATCTGGCAGACGGGTAAGTATTATGAGAAGGAGATGCAGGAGCATTTTGCCAAGTATCCCACCCGTGGCGTATGGCAGGGGGCATTCATTGAGCGTATGGATTTGGCTTATGCAGCTGCCGACTTGGTACTCTCGCGTAGCGGTGCCTGCACCGTGTCGGAGTTGTGCTTGGTGGCTAAGCCCACGATATTTATCCCCTCGCCTAATGTTGCCGAGGACCACCAGACCAAAAATGCGATGGCTCTGGTTAACAAGGGTGCGGCACGCGTAGTGAGCGATGGAGAGGCTGTTGATAAGGCTATGGAGTTGGCTCTTGAGACCATTTCCGATAAGTCGCTACTGGCAGAACTCTCTGCCAATATCAAGACGTTGGCTGTCCCCGATTCGGCAGAGCGTATAGTTGCTGAGATTGAAAAATTGTGGTAGTATGGAGTTTCAAAGAGTCTATTTTCTGGGTATCGGAGGTATAGGAATGAGTGCGCTCGCCCGCTACTTTATGGGTCAGGGCAAGGCTGTGGCAGGCTACGATAGAACCCGAACACCACTCTGCGAAGAGCTGGAGCGTGAGGGTGCTGATATACACTACGAGGAGTCGGTGGAACTTATACCCGAGCAGTATCGCGACCCCCGCACTACGCTTGTGGTCTATACGCCGGCTGTGCCTGTTGATCATCCGGAGTATGTGTGGCTCAGAGAGGGAGGTTTCAGAATCGAGAAACGCTCGCAGATGTTGGGCTACCTCTCTGAGGGTAAATATGTTATGGCTGTTGCCGGTACTCACGGCAAGACCACGACATCGACACTCATGGCGTGGCTCAACTCGGTGGTAGCAGGTGGTGGCAGTGCCTTCTTGGGCGGTATATCGAAGAACTTTTCGAGCAACCTTGTGTGTGGCGAGGGTGATAGATTGAGCCTTGAGGCAGACGAGTTCGACCGTTCGTTCCTCAGACTCTATCCCGATGTGGCTATCATAACTTCGGCAGATGCCGACCACCTTGATATCTACGGCACCCACGAAGCTATGAAGGAGGCTTTTTCGCAATTTATTTCGCAGATAAAGCCGGGAGGTGTTTTAATCATTAAGCGAGGCGTAGAGCTGAAGGTTGAAAATCCTGATATCGAGGTCCTGACATACTCCTACGATGAGGAGTGCGACATCTATGCTCGCAACATCCGTTTGCAGGAGGGTGGTTACTATCTCTACGATATCGTACTGCCGGATAGAGTTCTTTCGGATTGCACACTCGGTATTCCGGGGTGGGTAAATATCGAAAACTCGGTAGCCGCCGTGGCTGCTCTGTGGGCGGCTGCGCGCAAGAGAGGTGAGGAGCTGAATGAGGAGCTTGTACTCGAGGCATTGCGCAATTTCTCGGGCGTAAAGCGTCGATTCGAGTTCTATATCAACACTCCCCGTCAGGTCTATATGGATGACTATGCTCACCACCCGCGCGAGTTGTTGGCAACCATCACTTCGGTCAAGAAGATGTTCCCCTCTCGCAAGTTGCTGGCTCTGTTTCAGCCCCACCTCTATACTCGCACCCGCGACCTTTATGAGGAGTTTGCCGAGGCACTTTCCGAGGCTGACGAGGTGGTATTGCTGCCGATATATCCGGCACGCGAAGAGCCTATCGAGGGTATTACAAGCGAGCTTATTGCGGGGCTTGTCACCGTGCCGTGCAGAATAATCGACCGTCCGGAATTGGCGGCGAGTGTAGCCGCGATGGATACCGATGTTGTGGTGAGCTTCGGCGCAGGAAATATCGATGCCTGCTGCAAGGCATTGGCTGAGGCTTTGGCTCGGAAGGCATAGTAGGGTAAACAAAGTATGAGATGCTAAGCCGAAAATAGATGCTAAACAAAATAGCTAAAATATTGGGGTTGAGTTTGTTGTGGGCGATGGTTATAGGAACTGTTGCCTATGCGTTCTATCTCCGCCAAACCCACTATTCCGAGCTTAAAATCTCTAAGGTGCAGATCGAGATTTGCGACTCGACATCTCACGGACAGCTGGTCACAAGCCAAATGGTGAGCGATTGGCTCGATAGGTCGGGATTGGTCGATTGTCAACTTCCCGCATCGCAAATAGACCTCGACTCTATCGAGCGTTATATCGCCGGCAATGGTTTTGTGGGGCAGGTGAGTGCCATAATCGACTTTGATGGTGTGCTGCGTGTGAGGGTTGGTCAGCGCGATCCGCTGTTCAGGCTCCTTGTCGATGGCTATAACCACTATGTCACAGGAGATGGTTATGTGTTCCGCGCCCCCGAGTCGGCATCGCTCTATGTGCCTGTTGTCAGTGGTTCGTATCGCCCGCCGTTTGAGTCGGACTATGAGGGGAATGTCGAGGCTAAGTTGCAAGACTTTGCTGCCGACATCGAACAGCGCATAGCCGACCTAGAGCCAGAAAGATATCCCTACTATAAGGCTCAGAGAGATAACCGCGATTATAATCGCCAGACCAATCGAATGTTCATCAAACAGCGGGTTTTTGAGTCCGATTCGGCATTTGAGGCTCGTGTGGTGGCACTCAAAGAGCATAAATACGAGCGCAGACGACACTATCGTTACCAAAGAGGAGTAATCCAGCAAGAGTTGGCTCGTATCGATGGCCGAGAGCAGGCTCTGCGCGAGGAGCAAAAAAAAATGGAAAAAAAGGTTAAAGATTTTCAGAATCTCATTACCTTTGTAAAGCGTATTGAAAAGAGTGAACTTTATCGCTCGCAAATTGTTCAGCTCCTCGCCTCTGATGCTCATAGCGGAGCGTTGGAGGTAGGTTTTGTACCCCGCTGCGGCGAGTTCGTAGTGCGACTCGGCAGGTTGGAGGGTTTGGACCAAAAGTTCGAGAGATGGGAACAATTTTGTAATGTGGCACTCAGCCATAGCGGTTGGGAAGGCTTTAGTGAAGTGAGTCTTGAGTACGAAGATAGAGTTGTCTGTCGGCTCCGTAGCCAAGACTTGAGTTGTAAATAAGAGGAAAAAATAGATAAAAAAGTGGAGAATAAGAGTTATGTTGTAGCCATCGACCTCGGCTCCTCGAAGGTGAGGATAGTTGTGGGCGAGGTCTGCCCCGAGGGGGTAAAGGTGGTTGCCCTTGCCGAGCGTCCGTGTCAGGGTGTGAAGGCGGGTTTGGTCGAAAATAGCGAGTTGGTTGCCTCTGCCGTAAACGATGCCAAGCGTGAGATTCGTGAGACGGCAGGTATTCTTGTGACTGAAGCTTATGTAGGTATCTCGGGTCGCTTTGTGCGCTGTGCGAGCCACAAAGATTATGTCTTTACGAGCGACAAGCTCTCGGGTGTGAGCCAAGCCGATGTGGACCACCTTTTCGACCGTATGCGCAATGTGCAGGCCCCCGATAGCGAGGTTATCCTCGAGCGTATAGCCCAAAATTATGTTATCGACAACAATTCGGAGGTGAGCAATCCTGTGGGTTCGTTCAGCAGCAAGCTGAGTGCAACCTTCAACTTTATTCTCTGCGAGAAGACTCCTATGCAGCGTCTTGACTTGGCTCTGCGTCGTTGTGGTATTACCATCAAGGGCTATTTCTCTAATGCTCAGGCGGTTACTGAATCGGTACTCAATAACGACGACCGTGAGGAGGGAGTTGTTGTGGTGAATATGGGTTGCGATTTGACCGATATAGCCATCATCTATCGCAACGTATTGCGATACATAACCACTATTCCCATTGCAGGTAGTGCCATCAATGCAGATATTCGCACACAATCCATTGCCGAGAAGTATGTCGAGCCTCTGAAGTGTTCCTATGGTTCGGCTGTTGCTGACCTTACACCCAACACAAATATCGAGATACCTTCGCGTATGCCTCGCGATAAGCGACGTTTGCCACGCCATAATCTGGCTGCCATTATTGAGGCACGAATGAGGGATATCATCGACTTTGTGCAGCAGGAGTTGCATAATGCCGGCTATTCGAAGAATATCAACTACTTAGTGCTGACGGGAGGAACTTCGTTGCTCAAAAACGTAGAGCAGCTCTTTGCTGATGTTACCGGTATGGAGGTGCGCCATGGTGAGCCCGTGGAGGGTATTCATCCCGAGAGTTGTGATTTGGTGAACTATCCCGAGCTTGCTACGGTGATGGGCCTTCTGGTCAAGAGTGCTAAGATGGGTCCTTGTGCTACGCCGGTAGATGAAGAGTGGGTGCGTCGTAAGGAGGCTGAGGCAGCTGCCCGTCGTGCTGAGCAAGAGCTTCAGGAGCGTGAGCTTCAGGCGGCTGAGGCGGCGCGTCAGAGAGATGAGGAGCTTAAGCGTCAGGAGCAAATTCGCAAAGTCGAGGAGCAGCTCAACCAGCTGCGTAACAATACTCAACCCCCGCAGCCTGTGCAACCTATACAGCCTGTGCAGGCTCAGCAACCTCAGCAGCCTGCTCCACAGCCCGAGCAAAAAGTAGAGCAACCTGCGCAGCCCTTGCAGATTCAGATTCCCAAGCCAGTGGAGCAGAGCGAGGAGCAAAATAGTCAGTCGCGTGCTGTCGAGCCCGAGAATCCGCGTCATAAAGGTTTTATGGATTGGCTTTCGAAGTTCAAGAAAGATTTGACCCAGCCTGTTGATGACGATACTATTATTTAACCCCGAAAATGATATAAAAGATATATGTCAGTAGATTTGAAAAACGACCTTGCTGCAGCCAATCAAAGCTCGTCAATCATTATGGTTATGGGTGTTGGTGGCGCAGGTGGAAATGCTGTGGCTCATATGTGGAACCTCGGTATCGAGGGTGTTCATTTTATGGTCTGTAATACCGACCGTCAGGCTCTGGACAAGAGTCCTGTCGAGATAAAGGTGCAGCTTGGCGACGGACACGGTGCGGGCAATGACCCCGAAAAGGGTCGCGACTTGGCAGCAAAGTCGCTCGATGAGGTGCGTAGCAAGCTTGAGCAGATGCAGACCAAGATGCTCTTCATCACCGCAGGTATGGGTGGTGGTACGGGTACAGGAGCTTCGCCTGTGATTGCAAAACTCGCCCACGAGATGGGACTGCTCACCGTAGCTATCGTCACTACGCCCGACCCCGTCGAGGGCAGAAAGCGTTACGATCAGGCATTTCGCGGTTTGGAGGAGTTGCGCGAGCATGTGGACTCGCTGTTGGTGATTAACAACGAGCATATAGCCGAGATGTATGGCAAACTCTCTCTGCGTCAGGCATTTGGCAAGGCAGATGATATATTGGCTTCGGCAGCTAAGGGTATTGCCGAGATTATCACCGTTAAGAGTGACCTTGTCAATGTCGATTTTGCCGATGTTGATAGGGTTATGCGTGGTAGTGGCAGTGCGCACATGGGTGTAGCATCGGCAAGTGGTGAGGACCGTGCCGAGCAGGCTACCCTTGCAGCGTTGGCTTCGCCTCTGCTTAGCCATCGTACAATTTCCGGTACGGAGAATATATTGGTCAACATTTCGGTAGCCGATATCGACGATTTGGCTATGGAGGAGCAAAAGACCATCCTCTCGATTCTTCAGGAGGAGGCAAGTCGAGAGTGCGGTGAGGATTATGCCGATGCCAATATCATCTGGGGTACGAGTGTTAAGCCTACGTTGGGTGATAAGCTCGAGGTAGTGGTTGTGGCAACAGGTTTCGATGAACCTCAGGAGCCATCCTCCGTGCGCGCTTCGCGACTTCGTGGCTCTCGCAAAACAAAGCGTAAGGAGGAGGTGAGCGAAAGCCCGCTGGCTCCGAAGAGCGAACTTGTGGTTGATGAGCGTCTGCACGATACAGTGGTCTTGGGTAAGCCCGAGCAGAGCATCTATGATAATATCGACGAGATAACCTCACGTCCGGCTTATGAGCGTCGCGGAACAATCTTTATCTCTCTTGCCGAAGATGTGACCGATGGTCGTGAGGTGCTGAAGGTCGATGATTCGAAGGCTGATCAGATGCAGTCGGGCGATCTGTTTAATCAATAAAAGGTTGTGGTTTGGAACACTTTGTAGAGATACTCGAATTCGACCCTCAGGTATGGTTGCTTTTGGCATTCACACTGCTCTTGTTGTGTGTCTCGGCATTAGCTTCGGGATCTGAGATTGCATTTTTCGGACTCAAGCACAACGATTTAGATGAGCTTCGCGAGCAGCGCAACAGCTCCGCTCAAGCCATAATTCAACTCCTTGGCGATGTCGATAGATTGTTGGCTACCATATTGGTTCTTAACAATATGGTCAACATTTGCATTGTCATCCTCTCGTCAAACTTTATCGATGCGGTATTCCGATTTCACCGTTTTGAGTTCCTCTTTAAGACCGTTGTTGTAACCTTCCTGTTGTTGCTCTTTGGCGAAATTCTGCCCAAGGTGTTGGCTCAGACCAACCCTCGACGCTTTGCCGAACTTTTGGCACGCCCGATGTTGGCAATCAGATGGTTGCTCACTCCGTTTTCCTATGTGCTTGTCCGTACGGGCAGCCTCATCAAACGTTCTTCGCACCACGAGGAGATATCGATGGACGAACTTGCCGATGCGGTGGATATGACCAAGGACTCGACTCCCGAGGAACACGAAATGTTGGAGGGCATAGTCAACTTTGTAAATACGGAGGTTGACGAGATTATGCGTCCGAGAATGGATATAAAGGCTGTGCCGTTGACCGCCACTATGGAGGAGCTGCGAGGAGCTGTCATCAAGTCGGGCTTCTCGCGTATTCCGGTCTATGACGAGGATATAGATAATATTCGCGGTCTGATTTATGTCAAGGACCTTATTCCCCACCTTTCGGAGGGTGAATTTGGTTGGCAACAACTCATACGCAAGCCCTATTTTGTTCCCGAGCATAAGAAGATTAACGACCTGCTCGAAGATTTCCAGAGCAATAAGGTCCACATCGCAATTGTAGTTGACGAGTACGGCTCGACCAAGGGTCTGGTGTCGTTGGAGGATATTATTGAGGAGATTGTTGGCGAGATTTCAGATGAAAGCGATATCGACGAAAGCTTCTATCAGCGACTCAGCAGTAATGCCTATCTGTTTGATGGTAAGACACATATCGTTGACTTTGAGAGAGTGTTAGACCTTGATGAGGATATAATGTCTGACGTGAAGGGTGAGGCGGAAACCCTTGCCGGTCTGCTGCTTGAGATGAAACGCAACTTCCTTAAACTTGGCGATACATTCTCTGCCCATGGTGTGCGATTTATTGTCCACTCGATTGATGGTCGCAGAGTTGACAAAATCAAGGTTATCGTTGAGGATGCAAAGTGATTTCTGGATTAAGATAGCCCCAAGGTGTAGCGATGATTCGCTCTACCATGTTACGGCTCGCGAGTTGGAGTTGGCAGATGGGTTTGGCAGCCCGAAACGCCGAGCAGAGTTTCTGAGTTGGCGTACGCTGTTACATCGGCAACTTGGCAAAGAGGTTGAGGTGGGCTACGATGAGGTGGGTGCGCCACAACTTCTCAACCATCCGGGAAATATTGGCGTGTCGCATTGTGAAGAGTATGTGGCATTGATATACTCCTCACGGGGGGCGGTGGCCATTGATATTGAGACCCTGCAACGCAACTACGAACGTGTGGTGGAGAGATATCTCTCTGCTCGAGAGCGCGAACTGAGTGCGGATGAAGATTGGCTCGCCATAGCTTGGTCGGCTAAAGAGACCCTCTATAAAATTGCAAACCGTCGCCCGATAAATCTACTCGAAGATATCAAACTGCTGGGCGTAGAATGGCTCTGCGGTGCCGACTCTTCCGATTGTCTGTCTGTCGCCACCTCAGCTCCCACCCCCTCGGGTCGAATCAAGGGTAGCTGCTGCGGAGTGGACTATCTGCTCCACTTTGCCTTTGTCAATGGGTGTGTTGTGGTTTGGTGCCGATTATAGTCGCTCCTATAATCTGTCCAAGCAGTCGAGAATAATCTGCGAACTATGGCGAATCTCCTCTTCGCTGATTGTGAGCGGTGGCGATATGCGGAAAGCCGTATCGCAGAATAGGAACCAATCGCTCATTATTCCTGCCTCTTTGAATAGCTCCATTAGCCTATATAGCAGCTGACTGTTGCCCAACTCAACGGCAATTAAAAGACCACTTCGACGTACCTCCACAACTCTCGGATGTTGGAGCATAAGCTGCTGATAAAGTGCGCCTTTTGCCTCTACCTCTCGAACAATATTATTCTCTTTGAGGTATCTGAAGGCGGCAAGCCCTGCAGCACAACATACGGGATGACCCGCGAAGGTTGTGATGTGTCCGAGTACGGGATTGGTCTGAAGAGTGTCCATTATCTTGTGTGGTGCGGCAACACCTCCGAGGGGCATACCTCCGCCAAACGCTTTTGCCAGACAGACAATATCGGGTGTTACGCCGTACTTCAGCATCGCAAACATCTCACCCGTACGGCCCATTCCGGTCTGTATCTCATCGAAAATAAGCAGTGCGCCCACTTGGTCACAACGCTTGCGCAGTGCCTTGAGATAGCCCTCTTTGGGTGGGCGAACACCCGCCTCGCCCTGTACTGGTTCGGCAAGTACACATGCCGTACGTTCGGTTATGAGGCTCAGAGCCTCCATATCGTTAAATTCTATCGACTTTACGTCGGGCAGCAATGGACGAAATGCACTCTTCCACTCCTCGCCTTCGGGATTACCCATCATCGACATTGCGCCATGTGTCGAACCGTGATAGGAGCGTCGCATAGATATCATCTCCCTTCGTGCGGTGTATCTCTTGGCCAACTTCAGAGCCACCTCGACAGCCTCGGCTCCCGAGTTGGTGAAGTAGAGCGACTCGAAGTGGGCGGGCAGTGATTGACAAATCTCCTTGGCGTAGAGTACCTGTGGTGTTTCGACAAGTTCGCCATAGACCATAACATGCATATACTCAGCTGCTTGTCGTTGTACGGCACTGACAACTTCGGGGTTACAGTGACCCACATTCGAAACCGAAACGCCAGCCACCAAATCGTAATACTCTTTACCCTCGGGTGTGTAGAATTTTACACCCAAGGCACGCTCCACCTCGACGAGCATAGGCGAGGGTGAGGTCTGTCCGACGTGAGCCAAAAACTCCTCTCTTAATATCTTTTTCATCACTTTTGCTTCTTACTCCTCCTGCCAGTCGCCGCACTCTTTGATAAGTGCTATGAGTCTATCTAATGCCAACTCTTGCGGGATATTCTTCTCAACCACCTGACGCCCCTTGTAAAGGGTTATTTTGCCCGGAGCGGCACCTACATAGCCGTAGTCGGCATCTGCCATCTCGCCCGGTCCGTTTACTATGCAGCCCATAACGCCAATCTTTAGGCTCTTAAGGTGTCGGGTGCGACTCTTAATCTGGGCAAGAGTTTTTTCTATGTCGTAGAGTGTTCGTCCGCAACTTGGGCAGGCGATATATTCGGTGTGCGAAAATCTAACGCGTGCAGCCTGCAAAATCGTAAGCTCAATCTGCTTTGTCTGCTCCTCGCTAAGAGCCGGTGCATCGACCCATATACCATCTGCCAATCCATCCAAAAATAGCGGACCGAGGTCGCAGGCAGCCTCGATAGCTACATCTTCAACCTCCTGTGAGAGGTATTTGCGCTTAACAACTACGGGAGTCGAAGGGTCGAGGTCGAGAATTGCGGCACGCAACTCGGCAGTCGGATTTTGGCTCACAGCTTCGATGATGACCATTCCGCTCATCTGCTCGCTGTGTATTACAGGTGTAGAGATGTGTGTGGGGCGGGGATTGAAGTGGTAGGGCGAGTATCGCTCGGGATGTTGGCAGCTGAAACTTAGGTCGGTGGAACGATTGGCAAAGTGCCTTACGATTTTTTCGCCTACGGGAATTTCGCGCTCGGGAGCCTCGGTCAGCGATACACGAATAGTGTCGCCAATGCCGTCGAGGAGCAATGCTCCGATACCCACAGCACTCTTTATGCGACCCTCAATACCTTCGCCTGCTTCCGTCACGCCGAGGTGTATGGGGTAGTTCATACCCTTCTCGCTCATAGCCTTCACCAGCAGACGGTATGCCGAAACCATAACGCGGGTGTTGCTCGACTTCATCGACACTACCACTTGGTCAAATTCGCGCCTTTGGCAAATCTCCAAAAACTCCATTGCTGCAGCCACCATACCCTCGGGGGTGTCGCCCCATTGGTCGAATATGCGTTTGGATAGCGAACCGTGGTTTACGCCTATGCGTATTGCTACACCACGCTGACGACACTGCTCGATCAGACAATCAAAGTCGCCGCGGTCGAGACGATAGTTGCCGGGGTTTATCCTCACCTTATCCACATAGTTGGCGGCAATTGCTGCCACTTCGGGTAGGAAATGTATGTCGGCAACTAACGCAACATCGACAGCCCTTTCGCGTAATTCGGAGGCAATATTCTGAAGATTCTCACCCTCCTTTTTGCCTTGAGCGGTAAGCCTTACGATGTTGCCTCCAGCCTTGGCTATACGCTCGATTTGAGCCGCCGACGAGGCTGTATCGTTGGTGTCGGTGTTGGTCATCGACTGTACTGCAATTGGGTTCTTGCCACCGATTTTTACGCTTCCTATTCTCACTTCGCAGCTCTCTCTGCGCTTTATTTTCTCAAGGTTCATTGTTTGTGTAGGGTTTGAAAACATAGCAAAGATAGCGATAAATTTTGCCAAAATATCTATAAGTTGGCTTATTTTAGCTATATTTGCGTTATTAAAAGCCCCGAAAATGCTATGCCATAATGCTTTAAGTGTTGTGAAGAAGAGCTGGGCGGATGATTACTACTGAGATTGTTTATGATTAAACTACTGACTTTAACACTTTTGGTATCGCTGTTGCCTATGGTAACGCAGTCTCGAAATAGAATTGTTGTGTCGAAGAAAGATCTTACACTGAGCGTAATGTCCTCGAGTGGCGATGTGCTTTATAGCTGTGGTGTGGCATGCGGAGCGGGTCGTGGACCCAAACTCTCGAAGGGCGATAATCGTACCCCCGAGGGAGATTTTAAGATTGTCTGCATCCACGACTCGCGTAAGTGGCTCTACGACTCGGGCAATGGAGTGAAGGTCCCACACGTCTATGGTCCCTTCTTTATGCGTCTGGGCTGTCCGACCGAGAGGTGGATGTCAATAGGTATTCACGGCACTAATTCGCCACGTTCGATAGGTTCGCGCTGCTCTCACGGCTGCATACGACTCAATAACCGCGACCTTATCGAGGTGGTTAAGTTCGTCGAGCAGGGTGCCGAGTGTCAGATTTTGCCCGATTAAAACTTTCAGCTGCGATGAAGGAGTTTAATTTCTTTGATGTTGTGACAATTCTTGTTGCTGTGTGGGCCATCATTGCCGGCTGGCGACGAGGTGTCATCTTGCAACTATGCTCTCTGATTGGCATCATCCTCAGCCTGCTGCTTGCCTCTTCGTGTGGCGAGACGGTCGGTCGTATGCTCAAGTTTGGCGAAGGGTGGGCAACACCTGCCGGCTTTTTGGTTGTGGCTGTGGTCACATTGCTGGTAGTGCTGCTTGCCGGATGGTTGCTGCGTAAGATTATAAAGTCGGCAGGTCTGGGAGCTATGGATATCCTGCTTGGCATTTTCCTTTCGCTCTTGAAGTGGTTGCTGTTGCTCAGTGCCATCTATTTGGCAATCGGCGCAGCTAACCGCTATTTGGGAATTATCGATGAGCAGACCTTGAGTAAATCATATACCTATCGTCCCGTAGCATCAGTCTCGGAGTACATACTGCCTTTCATCACCGACAGTTTTTCTGACGGAGGTGTAGAGGAGTGGTTGCCCGAGATAGGTCGCGAGGCTAACCAAATGCTCGAAGAGAAACTATGAATCAGTCGGAGTTTAGCGGAGTGGTCATACGCTCCACAGGTAGCTGGTATGAAGTTCAGACCCCCGAGGGTGAGGTCGTGAGTTGCCGTATTCGAGGCAAGTTGCGCCTCAAAGGTGTACGCTCGACCAACCCCGTAGTTGTGGGCGATGTGGTGCGCTGTCAGAGGGATGACGAGAGCTATGTGATATTTGATATCGAGCCTCGTCGCAACTATGTCATACGTCGAGCCTCGAACCTTTCGAAGGAGTCGCACATCATAGCGGCAAATATCGATAGGGCATTGCTCATAACCACGCTCTTTCAGCCCGAGACCGCACGCGAATTTATCGACCGCTTTTTGGTTACCTGCGAGGCGTATAAGATACCCGTTGTTATAGCTTTGGCTAAGATTGACCTTGCACGAGAAGATGCCGAGGCTGTCGAAGATTTCAAATTTACCTACCAGAGTGCGGGCTACCGCGTTATCGAGCTGTCGGCACTCAAGGGTGAGGGCGTTGAGCAGATTAGGGAGATTGTTGCCGAGGGTACGACCCTCCTGTCGGGTAATTCGGGTGTGGGCAAATCGACCCTTATCCAGAGCCTCGACCCATCGCTCGATGTGCGTACGGGTGAGATATCCAGCTCACACCACAAGGGTAAGCACACCACCACCTTCTCGACCATGTATCGCATGGCGGGAGGAGGTGCGATTATCGATACCCCGGGTATCAAGGGCTTCGGACTGATTGATATTGAGGGGGCTGAGCTGTGGCACTACTTTCCCGAAATGATTTCACGTGCGGGAGACTGTCGTTTCTACAACTGCACCCATACCCACGAACCCGGCTGTGCTGTTGCCGAGGCTGTTAAGGCAGGCGAAATAGCCTATTCTCGCTATGAGAGTTACCTGAAAATATTGGATGAAGATGACAAATATAGAAAATAGAGCGTGGTATGAGGAGCGTATAGCCGTTCTCAGAGAGTATCTTACCCCCGAGCGTATTTCGACTTTGGAGCGAGTGCTGTCGATGCGTACCCGCTATATGACTATCCTTACCGAAAATACTTTCCACCCCCAAAATGCTTCGGCTCTTGTGCGCCACTGTGAGGCATTCGGTATTCAGCAGATGCATACCATCGAAACGCGTTGCAAGTTCAATCCCAACCTCAATATCGTGCGCGGAACAGACAAGTGGATTGATATCGTACGCCATAGTTCCACCGCCGAGGCTCTCTCTGCGCTTAAGAGCGAGGGCTATCGTATCGTAGCCACTACGCCCCACCGCCAGAGCTGCACTCCCGAGAGTTTCGATGTCACTGCCGGTAAGTTTGCCCTTGTCTTTGGTACCGAACATGCCGGTATCTCCGACGAGGTTATCGCCTCCTCTGACGAGTTTTTGCGTATTCCTATGTGTGGTATGGTCGAGAGTCTCAATGTGTCAGCTTCGGCAGCCATTCTTATCTATCAACTCTCGGAGCGTATGCGCCAAAGTGTCGGCTCGTTCCGCCTCTCAGATGAGGAGTATATTCCTATGCTTTATAAGTGGATGCACCAGAGTGTTAGAGATGCCGACGGCATATTGAGCAGAGTGTTGCCCTAAGACTATGCTATCTCTCGCTCTAAGCCAAGGTTGGCTCAAAGGGAGATTTTCTGTTGTAGGTAAATAATATTTAGTCGCAGGGCGGGGTGATTCGAATTATGGCAAGGTCACTGTGCGTGCCTATTCTGAAGGGAGGACCCCATAGCGACAGACCACTCGAGACGAAGATATGCGAGTGGCTCCATTTACGATAGCCATAGCTCTGCTCGTAGAGGTAGTTGGTCAGCAGACTCAAGGGCCACACCTGACCGTGGTGGGTGTGACCGCTAAGCTGCAAATCGACACCCAACTCATTGCTCTTCGCAAGCTGGTAGGGTTGGTGGTCAACGACAATGCTAAAGAGCGAGTCCCCACACTCTGAGAGCAGTTCGCTCAGCTCCTTACGGTGGCGGTTCGACCTGTCATCGCGCCCCACAATCACGAAGCCGCCATTCAGCATAACACAGCTGTCGCGCAGAGGGGTGATATTGCTTCTTCTGATAAATTCCTCACACTCCTCGATACCGCTAATATACTCGTGGTTGCCGACAGCCATAAAGACTCCGCGCGGAGCATAAATCTCGCTCAGGAGTTTGTCCAAGCACTGTCGGTTGACCGGCTTAAGCGAGTTGTCAATCAAATCGCCGGCAATAATCACCACATCAGCCCTCTGGCGATTGATAAGTTCGATGTAGCGTCGGAGCTTACCCCTACCCGTGCCATAGCCCAGATGCACATCGCTCAGTGCCACTATTTTAAGCTCCTCGCTAATGGGTTTGTCGCTCCGGATATCGATTTCGATGAGCTTAGGGTTAAGGTAGTTAAGATAGCCCGCCAGAAGTGTGAGCAGGGTGATGCCCAGAGCGTAGAGTGCGCCCCACTTAAGTTCAAGCCCAAAGAGCCTGAGCAAATCGACACCCAGCAGAGCGAGAGTCATATAGAGCGTAAAGACCATCCACGACGAGCCGACGATATACATTGGAGCCACGACAGCCTCGGGTATGGAACTGTTGCGCAGTGCAAAGCTCAAAAAGAGCGAAAGAGCAACAACCCAAAAGAGAACAGATATGATAATCTTGACCCACAGAGCCAGATTGTTAAATGGTTGCAGTAGGCGCAGGTTGATATAGACATTGGCTGCGACGTAGGCAACCATTGTTATCAGCATCATCCACTTCATGGTACGTAGCGATTAGTTTTTATAGAGCTGAATTTTAGTGCTACCCGATTTGACCGTCGTGCCCACAATATAGGGCCAATCGTTCAGCCATGGAGTGACCATCTGCCCCATGCTGTCGATAATGGCATAGCGTACTTTGTAGGAGTTGTTGGAAATCTCCGACTCGCTGATGATAAACAGACCCGGCATATTACATCCGTAACCATTGTTGAGAGAGAAGATGCTCTCATAGACTTTATCACCTATTTGCTTACCCTCTTTGTCAATGAGCATATAGCCCTTATCGGGCGAGCTGACAGCAACTGCACCTGCCGAGAATTGGGGCAGCACAAAAGACATATAGCCTGCTTCGGTATTTGCGGATAAATCGAATGAGGAGGCAGCCTCTTCGAAATTGGCAGCTTCAATTTCTATGGTTAGCGGTATTACGAGTTCGAGATTTTCGTCTATGAAGCCCACCTTGTTGCCATCCCAAACGGCTGCTCGCGAGCAGTGCATCGGACCAACAGCTCTATACGGACACTCTTTTATGACAACCATCCTATCAAGGTCGATAAAGTAGTTCTTTCGCGTGCCATCCTCTACAATGCTGCCAACAACAATATTGTCGGTGATGCCACTCTCGATGCGATATTTCATGTGGTGTTTCTCGCCTGAAAGACTCACCACATATCGTAACTCCGAATTATGGTCGTACAATGCTCCGTACTTGGGTGTGAGATAACATACATCTCGCGGGGTTGCTGCTTGGCTCAGCTCGAAGGAGCGGACATTGTTCAGATAATCGCTATATATCTCGACATTCTCGGCGAGAGTCTTGCCATCAATGTTGTAGATGGCGCAGTAGAAGGTGTTTGTCTCGTCGCAAGACTCTCCATAGTGAGCAATGCGTGCTGCACCCGTAATGACGCAATTGTCCATGTGTATATCAACAAATCTATGTTGGAGGATGGTTTTACCCGTAGGGTCGATAACGCCCCATTTGCCATTCAGACGTACGGCAGCTCTCTGTCGCTCGGGGGTAAACTCCATCATCATCAGTCGATTATATTCGCCACCAATGAAGGAGGGAATCTGATCCTGCTGATACTTGGCTGCAACAACAATCTTGCCCGTTAGGTCCATATATCCCACCTTGCCATAAGCGTTGGCAAATCGCAGATGTGTGACGGCACTAATATCGGGGGTGAGGATATATATACCCTTGATTTTGGCGATGCTGCGTGAGAGTCTGTGGTAGTTCTGGTCGTAGCCATACTCGGTTACATATCTGACAAGCCCCGAAATATCGCCACTTTCGACAATATCCATCGCCATAATCCTGCGCTTGGCATCCTTGCACTGTGTGGTGGTGGGGTAGTAGGCGATAAATGCCTCCAAGGCCTCTCGGCTTTCCTCCACTGATGGATACTCCATATCTGCCATCTTCTGCTTGATTATGGGCAGTTCTTCGAATGAAGGATAAAGTTCGACAAACCACCTCATCTGCTCTATATCGCCACTTGCAGCCACTCGACGATAGCGAAAAGCCATCAATCGTCCTTCGACCTTGTAGAGATTGGGGTAGTCGGGATAGCTCTCGATAAAGCGAGCCATCTGCTCTTCATCTTCGCACTCCAAAGCCTCGTCGTAGTATATATCAATAAGGTAACTCTTTGCCGAATCGATATGGGCATAGTTGGGATAGTTTTCGATAAAGGCCATCACCGTAGCAGCATCGTGACTTGTCATGGCTGCGTTGTAGTAGAGGTCGGTGCGTCGAGCCGTAACATCTTTCGCAAACTCCGATTCGGGGTATGATGCAAGAAAGCGGTCATACTCCTCGATGGTGTTGTTGTGGCATACGTTTTCGTACATCCTGTTTTCGTAACGCTGCACCAACATTCTGAGGTCGAGGTGATTAGCGCTTCTCGCCCACTTAAGATACGTGGCATACATATCCTCGTGGTCAATATCCAGCACATAGGTCATCGAACTCTTTTCGATTTGACGCCTCAGCGCATCAAACGAGGTGTCCAACCCCTTGAGAGTTTTTGCAAGGTGGGGCGAAGATTTAATCTTCATGTAGTTTTTACTCAGTATGGAGTAGCCCCTAACTTTTGCCGAGCCGCTATTGGTTTCCATATTGAGAAGCACCGCTTCGGCAAGGGCGCACATCTCGGGCTGCTCAGATTGAGTCTTATCGTCAATCTTGTCAAACTTCTCTTTGGCTTTGTAGTAATCACCTTCGAGGGCGCATTTTATAACGGCTTTGGGGCTTTGAGCAAAGGTCAGCTGTGCTGCAAAAACAAATATTATGAATAAAGCAATACGTTTCATTGGTCTGTTTATTGAATTATCAATTAAACAAAGGTAGTAATTATCCCGCTCTCGACCAAATCTGCTTCCAATTTTGTGTCGGGCAGTGGCGGACAAATTTTGGTAATTTCGTATGTAAGCACTAAAATTTTTCAGTAACTTTGCAAACTAAAGAAACGAGTAGAGCTGACGAATGAAACCATTGGAGATAGATATGGATAGCCCTCTTGAGGGGTTGATGATGGGCGATGTGAAGGCGGGATTCCCCTCGCCGGCAGAGGACTTGCGCGAGAGACTCGACCTTGTAAAACTGTTGGTCAGACACAAGGCTTCGACCTTCTTCTTTCGTGTGGATGGGGTGTCGATGGTCGATGCGGCAATGGACGAGGGGGATATAATTATCGTTGACCGCGCCATCGAGCCATATAACAACTGTAAGGCAGTCTGCTTTCTCGATGGCGAATATACTGTCAAACGCGTTGAGATGTTTGATGGCAAGGTGCGACTGATGCCTGCCAACGACCACTCAGAGAGGTATCGCCCCATAGAGCTGACCCCCGACAACGAACTTGTAATCTGGGGCGTTGTGACCTATGTAATCAAAAAGATGTAGAGTCGTTACAGGTGTATGGCTCCCAACATTGCTGCTCCGCCAAAATGGAGCGATTCCAAATAGGCAATCTTGTCCGAAGTAACACCTCCAAGAGCTATGACCTTATGGTCGATAATACCCTCATTAGCGGCTTGTAGCAGCTCTTCGTGGCTGAATTTCGAGCAATAGCCCACCTTGGAAATGCTATCGAAAATGGGACTTAAAAAGAGGTAGTCACACTCCTCTTTGTGTAGCGCAATCTCCTCCAACGAGTGGCACGAACGGGTACGTGACCCTCGATAGCAGGCAGGATAGTTGGTGATGTATCTATTTAGGTGAACACCTCGCAACCCATACTCCTCGTAGAGTGAGAAGTGCTGGTGTACAACTATACGCCCCCTTTCTGAGGGTGTGAGTTGCTCTAATAACTCTCTGCAATAGTCAATATCTGCATCGGGCTTCCGCAAATGCACAATGTGAAAACCGTTGGCGAGGAGGCCCCGAATGGTGGCAGCCTCCCCGACAATGGCTTGCGGTTGGGTGATGGCGATAAGTAGCATCGGTTAGCGTTTTGGAGAGGTCCTATAAATTGGGTCGAGTTGATTCTGAAAGTTGCCAAAATAGATTCAAAAACGACCGAAACAAAACCAATAGACAACGAAAAACTTATTTGCTAATTTATAGAACCTTCCTTTAGCGAACTGATGATAAGTTCTGCTACCTTCTTGCCCGAAAGGAGCATGCCGCCGAAGATGGGACCCATGCGAGGAGTGCCACTGACAGCCGATGCTGCCATACCACAGACATAAAGACCCGGGTAAATCTCTTTTGTGCCATTAACAACCTCCTCTTCGCCCGAGACAACATCCAACGAGCGTTCGCCAATAACAGCTCCCGTATCGGTGGCGAGTCTGATGCCGTTTTTGCGAGCAACGGTACGACACATCTCGCTATCATGCCCTGTGCCATCTATAACTTTGCGAGCCAAAATATTGAGCGGATCGACGTGTAATCCCTCGCGCAGTACCGGTGTCCAATTGACAACCACGCCACTCACTACGTTGTTCTTGAAAATCACATCTTCAACCGAGTAGCAGTTGAAGATTGTCGCCCCTTCGTGTACAGCCTTGTATAGCAGTGCCGATGTACTCTCCACCGAGTCCATTACGTAGAGGTTCTCCTCATATTTTTCGTAGTTAATGCCGAACTCCTCGACAATGTGCAGTGCCTCCTGCTGAACGACAATCTGGTTGAACATCATCGCTCCGCCCCACATACCGCCTCCGGGAGATAGTTTTCGGTCGAAAAGTGCCACTTTCAACCCCTCCTTGGCAAGGTAGTAGGCTGCCACGATGCCCGATGGACCACCTCCAACAATGGCAACATCCAAATCTAAATTCCTCTCCAATTTGTCGCAGTAGGTGGAGATAATACCTCGTGAAACTCTTTTTTCAATCATACTCTTAATTGGTTTTAGTTGCTGGTTTATAATTCCCCTAATTTGTTGTATATTATGTTTACTATGTTTTGCATCTCCTGCCTTGGCTCGTCGGCATTTAAGACACCGCTGCTTAGAGCAACGCCATTAACGCCACACTCCAGTAGCGTGGGTATATCCTCCCTCATAATGCCCCCTATGGCTACAAGCGGAATATGGATATCGTTATCTTTTATTTGTTGGATAATCTCCCCATAACCCTCAATGCCGAGTGTGGGTGCAAGTCGCTCTTTAGTGGTGGTAAAGCGGTATGGTCCGCAGCCGAAATAGTCGGGCGGAGCTTCTCTTAAGTGGTGCAAAATATCGTCAAACGAATTGACCGTTGCGCCGATGATAAAGTCGTTGCCAAGTATCTCTCTTGCCTTCGGTATGGGCATATCCTCCTTGCCAAGATGTACTCCATCTGCCCCGATGTGCTTTGCAAGCAACACATCATCGTCGATAATGAACATCGCACCGTAAAGCTTACATAGGGCTTTTACCTTATGAGCCGTCGCCTTAAATAGATCCTCGTCAGCTCCCTTCATACGAAGTTGTATCCAGCGACAACCGCCCTCCAAAGCTATGCGGGCAGAATCCGTATAGGTGTAGAGATTGTTGTGGTGTGTTATGAATTGCAGTTTATAGCTGTCACTTATCATATATTTGTAGTTTTAGTGGGTCGAACAGATGGTTTACAGGACCGAAACCGTGACCGATGGATATGTCGGCACCTGCTTTGATAGCCTTCGATATGTAGTTTTTTGCCTCGCATATAGCTGCCTCCAACGCAAAGCCTCGTGCCATAAAAGCTGCTATGGCAGAGGAGAGAGTACATCCCGTGCCATGGATGTTTCGGGTGGTGATTGTAGGAGTCGAGAAAGTCGATATCTTAATATCATTGTCCAGCTTCTGATATAGGGTGTCGGTTTTGGTGTCGCCTGATTCGTGACCGCCCTTGAGCAGTATGGCCTGCGCCCCAAGCTCTGTGAGGTAACGAGCAGCTTCCTCCTTTTGCTTGGTGGATATGAGAGGCATTGAGGTAAGAGCCTCCATCTCGGGTATGTTGGGTGTTATGAGTGTGGACATTGGGATAAGTCGCTCTTTGATTACCTTTTGAGCCTCTATCGAAAGTAGTCGATGACCACTGCTCGACACCATTACCGGGTCGAGGATGATGGGTAGAGAGTGTGGCGATAGTGAGTCGGCAACGGCAAGGGCAATCTCTTCGTTGGCAAGCATGCCAATCTTAACCGCAGATGGTGTGAGGTCGTCGATAACAACCTCAATTTGTCGGCTGACAATCTCGGGCTGAAGGGCTAATTGACCATATACTCCCTGTGTGTTTTGTGCCGTTATTGCGGTGATGACTGTTGCGCCATATACTCCGAGGGCAGAAAAGGTTTTTAGATCGGCTTGTATGCCCGCACCTGCTGATGAGTCGGAGCCTGCCACCGAGAGAGCCACCGAGTACTTTTTTCGCCTGATGTTGAGATTAGAGCCGCAACGGGCATGTTTCTCGTTGATGTTCTCTTTCTGTTCCATAACCAAGGATTTATTGAGTAATTACAACGAGGCGCCCGAAGCAAAAAAACGCATACCTCCGAAAATGGGGTATGCGTTATGATATTATCCACAATTCCTACGGCAGTACAAACTGCATCAGGTTCGAGGGTATAATCTCAGCCAATCAAGGCACCCCTTTGTTTCTGCAAATGTACATAATTATTTTTAATATGACAAATCTTTTAGGATGAATTGTAAATGCCGATAGCAGGAAATTTGTAACTTTGCAATACAAATTATCAGATAATATAGACGATGTTTGCCCTTGCCGATTGTAATAACTTCTATGCCTCGTGCGAGCGAGTCTTCCGCCCCGACTTGTTGCATAAACCCATTATTGTTCTTTCGAATAATGATGGATGTGTTGTCGCGCGCTCCAACGAGGCTAAGGCTCTGGGTATAAAGATGGGCGAACCCTACTTCAAGATACGTGAACTTGTGGCTCGGTGTGGGGTGTCGGTCTTTTCGGGCAATATGGCTCTCTATGGCGATATGTCACGACGTGTGAGAATGGTCCTTGAGGAGTTTGCCCCCTCAATCGAGGTCTATTCCATCGACGAGGCATTCTTGGATCTTAGAGGTATGCCCATCGATGATTTCGATGCCTATGCCAAGCATATATCGCACGAGTGTCGTCGCCTGACAACAATCCCCCTCTCGGTTGGTATAGCACCCACAAAAACCTTGGCAAAGATAGCAGCCAAGCTCTGTAAGGAGTATCCAAAGTTGCGAGGCGGGTGTTATATGCACCGCACGGAGGATATACAAAAAGTGCTTGGGCGCATTGCTGTCGAGGATGTGTGGGGTATTGGCAGACGTTCGGCACGCAAGCTCCATGAGCGAGGTGTCCGTACGGCTCTCGATTTTATGGGCATGTCTGCCGAGGTTGTCGATAGACTTTTGGGTATTACGGGGCTGAGAACGTGGCGCGAATTGCACTCCGAGCCATCTATCGAGTTTGAGGATGGTGTTGAGGCTCGCCACTCGATATGCGTTTCGCGTAGCTTCTCGAATGATATTGTAGATTTGGACTTGCTCTCGGAGCAGGTGGCCAACTTCGCCTCTATGGCAACCACGCGCCTGCGTAAGCAACAACTGCTGTGCGAGGAGATGTCGGTCTTTGCCTATACTAACCGCTTCAACTCGCTACGCCCGCAAGCCTATGGCAATATAATCTGCCCAATGCCGTATGCCACCAACGATTATCGGAGAATAGTCTCGACTGCCGTAGGTGCGCTTCGTGAAATCTATCGCGAGGGCTATTCTTATAAAAAGGCGGGCGTCGTTATCACGCGCACGGTTGCCGAGCGTGGGGCTGCGCGTTCGCTCTTTGCGCCTTATGACGAGATATGTCGCGATACCCAGCTCTCCCAAACCATCGAAACGATAAACTCTGCGTGTGGCTCAGGCAAGGTGCGCTTTGGAGTGCAAGGCGGAGGGGATTTGGCGAGTAGCCACGAAAGCTGCTCACCCTGCTATACCACCTCGTGGGAAGATATACCCTCAGTAAAGGTTAAATGATAAGGCTTTTATGCCCGCTCTGTACTCTGCCCAAAGTAGCCTAATTTGACTAAAAATATTGTGTTTCGACACTCTTTGTAGAAAATATAGCCCAAAGCTCTGAAATATCGGTCTTGTCGTAAAGCCTTGATATACAATATTTTGAAAAATTGACTCTATTTGAGATTAAAAAAAATCTAAAAAAAGTTGGCGAAATATTTGCACAGAATAAAAATATGCCCTACCTTTGCTACCGCAATCGAGAAGATTGAATGCCTCTTTAGCTCAGTTGGTAGAGCACGACACTCTTAATGTTGGGGTCCAGG
>CAZFQU010000026.1:0-26188 GCA_964521245.1 uncultured Alistipes sp.
TACTCCTTGCTTCTGACACCAAATCTTTTTTCGATTTTATAGGGCATATTTGCCCTTGCTCTTGCGAGGCACCAATGGGACGTACAACAAGTACTACCCATCGGTGCCTCTCTTCGTTTAAGGGCAAATCTGCTCCTCTAAAATCAAAAAAAAACTCTCGCTTCGGGAACTTGATTCATCGCAACGTTCCTCCTCTAAAATCAAAAAATGGTTGCAGCTCGTGATATTGATTTATCGCAATAAACCAAACAAAAACGAGGATGCACAAAATGCACCCTCGTTATTTGATTTAGTCCCGACTATTACTCTTCGGGGGTCTGGGCTTTCTCGAAGTCGAACAACTCCTCGGGGGTATAGCCCAGCGACAGGTAGTACTCGTTGAGGTCTTTGCCCACATCATTTCTGCCGGCAAGGGCAACCAACTGGTATATCTCCTCGATATTTTCCAAGCGTTCGATGATGCTATTTTCGACCATCATACCCTGTGCGCCCTCGAAGCCGAGGTAGTAGTCTATATACTCCATATTACACTGAGCATACTCTCTGAGCAGGGCATCGCCTTTTGCATTAGCCTCGTCGGAGATATCGACACCCGCTGCACCTATACCATAATATGCCTCGATATAGGGTACGGTATTGGCAGGTGTAAAACGTATTTGCGAGGTGGGCAGCAACTCCAATCCTCTATCGAGCAGCTGCATTGCTCTCGCGTAGTCGCCCTCCAAGATGCAAGCCTTAGCCACACGCGCAAAGCCCTCTCTTGATTTCGATGCCGAGAGATTGTAGTGTATAAAGCTATCGACATAGACATCGGGGTCGGCGAGGTTACCATAGCGGAAGGTCTCGAGCAGCAGTGGCGCGGCGTAGTCGGTATCTATGCGACCTATATCCCACGACGAGCTGTAAGGTGTGAGGATAGGTACAAAGCGATAAGCATAGCCATCGAACTGCAAGTAGTCCATCAACGAGGGGGTCGATGTACCATCATCATAGTACTCTTTCGAACTCAGACCCTGAAGTATGTAGGGCTGGGTGAAGTAGAGAGGACGCTCCCAATTGAAGTTGGCGAGTAGGTCGAGCAACATAAGTTCGCTCTTGTATATCGCACTTTTGTTTATCTGGAAGTAGATGGTATCGACCATAAGGTGTGCATCCTCCTCCTTGACAATACCCGAGCGTATGGCATTCTCCTTGTTGACAGGCAGAGCAAAGAGCTTTGCGGGCAGGAAGTCTGCCGAAGTGCCGTCAATCAGGGGTACGGTTGTTCGGGGGTCGTCGTTAGCCACAAAGTCTATTGCCTCCTTCAAATCTACGGGGCGATTGACGATGGGGTCAACGAATACCTGCTCGTTGACAAAGGTATATTTCTCGCGTGGCAGCGAGAAGGGTACACCCTCAGCCTCATTAGCTCGGGTTTTCATCTCGTCGATATACCACTCGGCACCCAAGTAGCTGGTATTCATAATCCTCACATCGCACCTTACATTATCGACCTCTTGATTGAACCATAGAGGGAAGGTGTCGTTGTCGCCATAGTTCATTATGATCGAGTTGGGCAACGTGGAACTTAGGTAGTTCCAACCAATGTCGCGAGCGAAAGTTCTGCCCGAGCGGTCGTGATCGTCCCAGTTCTCGGCACAGAGTATGCCCGGCACACTCAGAGCGATGATTGTCGCAGCTGCGGGGGCGAGGTTGCTCTCTCGCTTCATTAGAACCGCTATGCCGTCCCTAAGTGCCATTACGCCCAAGCCAATCCATACCGAGAAGGCGTAGAACGAACCTGCGTAGATGTAGTCGCGCTCGCGTGGCTCGTTGGGCTGGGTGTTGAAATAGACCACAAGGGCAATACCCATCATTATAAAGAGCCACATAACCACCGAGAAGTTGCGTTGGTCGCGGTTGAGCTGATAGATAAGACCCACCAAACCGAGGATAAAGGGTAGGAAGAAGTAGGCATTTCGACCTTTGTTCTCCTTAACCTCGCGGGGCAGGAACTCCTCATCCTGAGGACCCAGATAGATGGAGTCTAAGCCATCGAATCCCGAACGCCAATTACCATCGAGAATAGTCTCTGAACTTGCCTGTATGTCGCTCTGTCTGCCGACAAAATTCCACAAGAAGTATCTCCAATACATATAGTTGAGCTGATATGTAAAGAAGAAGTTGAGATTCTCCAAGAACGTAGGCTCAAGCACGCTCTGTACCTCGTAGCCATCGTCATAGCGTACTATCTTGCCATAGTCGAGAACGGTCTGATATTGTGGGCGACCTTTTCCATCGCGGATTACAGCACCCTCCTCGTCGCGTGCTATCTCCTCCTTGGTGCGGTAGGCTGCCCAAGGCTTAAAGTCGCGGTGTGAGTAGCTCGACGACCACATACGAGGGAACAGATGCATAAATTTGTCATCATGCTTTGTGGAGGTCAACACCTCGCCTGCGTGATACTTGCCATCGTCGCCGACATAATAGACTGTTTTCTTCTCCACATCGATTGCCGGAGCCGAGTAGTATGGACCATAGAGCAGGGGCTTCTGACCATATTGGTCGCGGTTCAGCAGACTCAGCAGGGCGTGGGGATTGTCGGGGTTGTTGCTGTTCATCGGGGGATTGGCTGCTGCACGAATAGTCACCGTAGCATACGACGAAAAGCCCACCAATACCATCGTCAGCGAGAGCAGGATGGTGTTGGCTATCACCTTGCCGTTTTTATGAGTATGCCACACACCCCAGCCAAGCGCACCAAATACCAGCAGACAGAAAATAACCATACCCGAATTTACAGGCATACCTAAAGTGTTGACACACAGCAGGTCGAACATAGCTCCTATATAGACGGTGTAGGGTATGATGATGTTGTTCATCAATACCAACAATACGCCTGAGATAAGGGTTGCAAATATGACGCCCTTGAGCGTAACTTTCTCGCTCTTGCGGAAGTAGTAGATGAATACCAACGCTGGAATGGTCAGCAGGTTGAGCAGGTGGACACCTATCGACAGACCCATAAGGTAGGCAATAAGGATAATCCAGCGCGTGGAGTGTGGCTGGTCTGCCTCCTCTTCCCACTTGAGCATAAGCCAAACTACCAACGAGGTGAACATCGACGAGAGTGCATACACCTCGCCCTCGATTGCCGAGAACCAAAAGGTATCGGTGAAGGTGTAAGCCAAAGCACCAACCACACCTGCACCCAGCACCGCCCACTTACGGCTGTCGGTCAGCTCGCCCGAGCGGGCATACAGCCTACGACCGAGGTGGGTAATGGTCCAGAAGAGGAAGAGTATGCAGAATGCCGAGGCTATGCAGTTCAAAGCATTGACCATATGTGGCACATAGTGAGTCGATGGTGCGAGCAGTGTTGCAAGGCGGGCAAGCAACATAAACAGAGGCGCACCGGGAGGGTGACCCACTTCGAGTTTGTAGGATGTGGCGATAAACTCCGAGCAGTCCCACAGGCTTGCCGAAGGCTCCATTGTCAGGAGATAGACCAAGGCAGAGATTGCAAAAACAACCCAACCGGTCAGTGTATTCCATTTTTTGAAATTCATAGGATTATATCTGTTCGCTGTTTTATTTGTTCTAAAAACTTCGCAAAGGTAGCAAAATAACGGCAAAGAGCAATTCTTATTTTGCTTTAGCAAAACTTTTTTAACCTCAAAAAAGACTCAATTATCAATCTTGGAACAAAATAACACCGCCTTGAGGGTGTTAATTGCATAAAAATAACTATTTTTGCGAAAAATTTTGAAACTATGAGTAAGACTAACATAACACTTTATAACACCCTCACGCGTCGTAAGGAGGAATTTACCCCCATCAACGAGGGTAGAGTGGGAATGTATGTGTGCGGCCCCACCGTTTATGGCGACCCCCATTTGGGTCATGCACGCCCTGCCGTTACGTTCGATTTGTTGTTCCGCTATCTTCAGTCGTTGGGCTACAAGGTGCGCTATGTGCGTAACATTACCGACGTGGGTCACCTCGAGCATGATGCCGACGAGGGTGAGGATAAGATTGCAAAGAAGGCTCGTCTGGAGCAGTTGGAGCCTATGGAGGTTGCTCACTACTACACCGAGCGTTACCACCGCGCAATGGACTCGCTGAATGTACTCACACCCTCGATTGAACCCCACGCATCGGGTCATATCATCGAGCAGATAGAGTTCGTTAAGCGTATTATCGATCAGGGCTTTGCCTATGAGTCCAACGGCTCGATTTACTTCGATGTGGAGAAGTACAACAGCAAGTACAACTATGGTAAGTTGTCGGGTCGCAATCTCGACGATATCGTAACCAATACCCGCGAATTGGATGGTCAGAGCGACAAGCGTCACTCCTACGACTTTGCCCTCTGGAAGAAGGCGTCGCCCGAGCATATTATGCGTTGGCCCTCGCCTTGGAGCGATGGCTTCCCCGGTTGGCACATGGAGTGTTCGGCAATGAGTACTAAGTACTTGGGTGAGCAGTTCGATATTCACGGCGGAGGTATGGACCTGATGTTCCCCCACCACGAGTGCGAGATTGCTCAGTCCACTGCGGCGCTGGGTCACGACTCGGCTAAGTTCTGGGTTCACAACAATATGATTACCATCAATGGTCAGAAGATGGGCAAGTCGCTGGGTAACTTTATCACCCTTGAGCAACTCTTTAACGGTTCGCACAAGATTCTTCAGCAGGCATATTCGCCTATGACTATTCGTTTCTTTGTGCTTCAAGCTCACTATCGTTCGACGCTCGACTTCTCGAACGAGGCTTTGCAGGCTGCCGAGAAGGGCTTGGATCGTCTGATGAAGGGTATGGAGACTCTCTCGAAGATTAAACCCTCGGCTACCTCGACTGTTAAGGTTCAGGAGCTTTCGGAGCGTTGTGAGGCTGCAATGGCTGACGACTTGAACTCGCCTATGGTTATTTCGGCTCTGTTCGATTGGGTGCGTATAATCAATCAGCTCTTCGAGGGTCAGCAGACCATTACTTCGGAGGACCTCGATGCTTTGAAGTCTGTCGTTAAGCTCTATGTTGTTGATATTCTCGGTCTTAAGGACGAGAAGTCGGCTCAGTCGGGAGGTAAGGATATGGTGTCGCCACTTGTTGAGATGTTGCTTACGATGCGTATGGAGGCCAAGGCTAACAAGGATTGGGCAACGTCGGATAAGATTCGTGATTCGCTTACCGCTATCGGTATCAGAGTCAAGGACCGTAAGGATGGTTTCGATTGGGAGATAGAGTAGTCTATGGTTTTGAGCGACCAAATAAAGGATGCCTGCACGAGAGCCGAGGAGTTGTATCGTTGTCTTGATATTGAGCAGAAACGTATAGATCTTCGCAACGAGGAGGAGCGTACCCAAGAGCCTGACTTTTGGGAGGACCCTGAGCGTGCGCGAGGGCAGCTCCAAAAGGTTGCCGGAATCAAGAGTTGGATTGAGGATTATGAGCGTATAGCCAAGGAGATCGAGGATTTGCAACTTATGCCCGAATTTGTCAAGGAGGGTGTAGCCTCGGAAGAGGAGTTAGATGCGCTCTATGCTCAAGCCTTAGAACATATCGAGGCCCTTGAGATGCGAAACATGCTCCGCTCAGAGGAGGATAAGCTGGGTGCCATTTTAGATATTAATGCCGGTGCCGGAGGTACCGAGGCCTTGGATTGGGCATCGATGCTGTTGCGTATGTACACTCGTTGGGCTGAGGCTCACGGCTATAAGGTCAAGATGCTCGACTATCAGGCGGGCGACGAGGTGGGTGTTAAGTCCTGCACGCTGGAGATTGAGGGCGAGTATGCCTATGGCTATCTCAAGAGCGAGAATGGAGTTCATCGTCTGGTGCGCTTGTCACCCTTTAATGCCAATAATAAGCGTCAGACAACCTTTGCCTCGGTATTCATTTCACCGGCAATCGATGATAGTATCGAGATAACGGTCAGCCCTTCGGATATCGAGTGGGATACTTTCCGCGCGTCGGGTGCAGGTGGTCAGAATGTCAATAAGGTTGAGACTGCCGTACGCCTCAGATATCATGGTAAAGACCCCGATACGGGTGAGGCTGTGGAGTTCCTTATCGAGAATATGGAGACTCGCTCGCAGCTGATGAATCGCGAAAATGCTATGCGAATCCTAAAATCGAAACTCTATCAGAGGGAGCTTGATAAGCGTATGGCAACTCAGCAGGCTTTAGAGGCTACCAAGAAACGTATAGAGTGGGGTTCGCAGATTCGCTCCTATGTCTTTGATGATAGGCGAGTTAAGGACCATCGCACAGGTGTTCAGACCTCCAATGTTGATGCCGTGATGGATGGCGACTTGGACAACTTTATCAAGGCTTATCTTATGGAGTTTGGCGCGAAATAGTGGTGGTAAAAATCAGTGCGATAATAGTTAAGGGTGTCCTGCGGGCACCCTTAACTATTACTCATATAGCAAATATTTACCTCGAAGCCTCTTATACTGCTCGACATCATCCTGCCATTTAGCTCGAATCTGCTCGGCGGTGCAACCCTCGATAATCATTTGTCGAACATAGCTTACACCTATGAGCTTTTCGAATACGGGCTTAAAGAATTTATCGCCCAAAGGCATAGCTTTGTAGGCTTCAATCAGCCACTCAAGGTTGAGCCCCTGAGAGACAAAGCCACTCTGACCCAAATCCAGACCATAGCACTCTTTGCCATCAAACAGAGGCTCTTTGGCTCCGAAGTTGGGGTGGGGAGTGAAGCAAAAATCGTAACCCTCTATACCCATAAGGTTGGGGTGTCCAAAACATTCAAAGGGCCTGTCGGTGCCTCGCCCCACGCTGAGTACTGTTCCCTCGAAGAGACAGAGCGAGGGGTATAGCTCAACGGCAATATCGCTACGCAGATTGGGTGACGGAGCTACGGGTAATGAGTAGGTCATCGAGTGGTTGTAGCCGAGGCACTTAACGACCTTCAGGTTGCAACCCTTGCACCATCCCTCGCCAAGAGCCATCATAGCTATTTCGCCCATAGTCAGACCATGAAGAACGGGTATGGGCAAGGCTCCTACACCCGACTTGTGGCGTGCCATATCGAGCAGCGGGCCGTCAATCTCGTCGCCGTGGGGGTTGGGTCTATCCAATACGATAACCTCCTTGCCAAAGTCTGCCGAGGCATCAATCATCCTCAGCATTGCAATATAGTAGGTGTAGAACCTAACACCCACATCCTGCATATCAATCAGCAACACATCGAACGACTCCATCGCACTGTTTGATGGGCGTTGGGTATTGCCGTCGTAGAGCGAACGGATGGCTATTCCGGTCTTTTCATCAACCGATGAGCGCACAACCTCTCCCGCATCAGCATTGCCGCGAAAGCCATGCTCCGGCGAGAAGATGCAGGTAAGGTTGCAACCTTTGCGGTGGAGCATATCGACAAGATGCTCATCGCCCACCATTGCCGTATGGTTGGCAAGCAGAGCTACTCGCTTGCCACTGAGTGAGTTGATGTAGGAGGCAGTGTCGGCAGCACCCACCACTATTTTGGGGGTGGGCTCACTATTGCTTTGCGTAAGCGGGGTGTTGCTCTTGGGTTGAGCGCAACAGACTCCGCAAACAAGCACTATCAGCAGCGAGGCTATCAGTCGCATAGTAAGAAACTGTTTTGAATTTTGTTAGGTAATTATATTCAATTTTACACAGAGTGTAAATTTCGGCTTTTTATGGGCTCTTTTCCGCATCTATCCATTTCGAAAATTTGATAATGGCCCGCTATTGCTGCATCTTCGAAAAGCTCTCAAATAATCTCGAAATAAAATTCAAACAGGGTGGTGTTATTCAACCTCTCGAGCCTTTTCGCCAAGCCACTCCTCGAGCTGTGCTATCGCCTGCTGTTTCATCTCCTCGGGGAGGGTGAGGATGCGTGCGCGGTGGCTGCCTTCGGGCTGCACGAACAGACACATATTCTGCTTGCCCTCGACTGCCCAACCTGCACCGGGAGCTGTCCATGGGTCGGTCTGACCATACACCATCATCATCTTGGGGTCGTTGTTCTTCAGGTAGTTACGCATCTTTTTGTAGAGTGTCTTGTCGAACTTCACGCCGTGCAACTCCTCAGGCACAAATATCTTTTCCAAGTAGCCTTTCGAACTCCTTAGGTCGATAAGTCCCTTGAAAGGCTTGAGGTCGTAGGGGTAGTATCCCAACTCGCGTGAAGCCTGCACAAAGAAGGGGGCATTCTCGCCACCGAGTGCGAAATATTCGGGGTCGGCTGTGCGGAGCAAAAAGTCGATATGTGCTTTGTCCGTATCGCCGGCTTTGGGCAGGGTGTTCACATCCAAACCCCACTGCCAGAGTGTGAAGGCGAACTCGAGTACGGTGTAGTCGTAAATGTCGCTAAGGGGTAGGGTAAACTTCAGTGACTTATTGTTGCAATGCTCCTCGAACAGGGGCATAAGCTTCTCCTTGCGCTTGAGCAGTTCGCATTGGTAGTTGTGGATTATTTGGCGATTCTCGGCGGTCGAAATATCCTTGAAGAAGCTCTTAAAGCGACTATCCTCTCTTGAGGTGCAAACCGGACCAACGTACGGAACATAGATGTCAACATCTTCGGGATAGAACGTTGCATAGAGCATGGTTGTTGTGCCGCCCTTGCTGATGCCCGATGCTAACCATTTTGAGGGGTAAATAGTTGAGAACAGGCTCTTTATTGCATGGAGGTCGTGTGCCGAATTTTCGGCTGTGAGGTATTGCCAATCGAGATTTTCAGGCTTCGATTTGTCGAAATAGCGGTGTTCCACGAAGATAACATTCATGTCGAACAGACGCGAAATCTCCTCGCGGTAGCCCTCTCTCAGGGCAAAGCCGGCTCCATAACCTTGGGTGATAATCATCGAGGGACGGTCGAATCCGCAGTGCATAACAACTATTCGCTGTTTGAAACTTCCCGCCTCGGGATTTTGCCAATCGATAGGTTGGGTGAGCATCACCTCATACTTCTCGTTGAATACGGTTGTGGGCAGAGGCTTGATGTCGCTGATACCCTCCAAACTCTTGATTTTCTGCTCTGCACTCTGTGCTGCCACGCTCCATACATACAGGAGCAGCCCCAAAATAAGTGTTACTCTTTTCATAATCTTCATCTTTGCTATATTGCTACAAAGATAGGTAAAAAATAGAATAAACACCACTCTTGGATAATAAAAGTAGCCAATAGGGGGTGAAAGTTCAGCATAAATAGTTATCTTTGCAAGTTATTTACTTTGTAAATAAATATTGGATTTAAGAGTATGAAAAGATTTACGATGTTTGTTTTGCTACTTTCGGCTTTGGTTGCGTGTGGAGGAGTGAGTAAGGTGCGCTCAGAACACTCTCAGCCCACTATCGAAGTAAAGAACTATGGCGTCGAGGTGGTTCGCAGCTATCCTCACTCTGTCGACAGCTATACTCAAGGTCTGCAATATGTCGATGGACAGATGTGGGAGGGTACTGGTCAGAATGGTGAGTCGGTTCTCCAGATTATCGACCTTGAGAGTGGCAAGAGAGAGATTATTGCTCGACTTGCCGATAGCGAGTTTGGCGAGGGTATAACTGTTTTGGATGAGGAGGTATTCTTCCTGACGTGGATGTCCAATACGGCACATGTCTTTGACCGCCGAAGCCACAAGGAACTGCGTCAGCTGCGCTATATGGGTGAAGGCTGGGGCTTGACTACCGATGGCGAGTGGCTCTATATGTCTAATGGTACAAGCTCGATTGACTGCATCTCGCCTGTGGATTTTAAGCGTCAGCGACGTATAGGTGTAACCTATGAGGGTGAGCCTTTGGATATGCTCAACGAACTTGAGTGGATTGATGGGAAGATATGGGCAAATGTCTATCTGAGCGACCAGATAGTTATTATCAATCCCGAAAGCGGGGTTGTCGAGGCAGTGGTCGATTGCTCGGGTCTGCTGCCCGATAGCGAGCGTACGCCCAAGACCGATGTGCTAAACGGCATAGCCTACGACTCTCAGGGTGGTAGAATCTTTCTAACGGGTAAGAATTGGAGCAAACTTTTTGAGGTGAAATTAGTTCAGAAATAAGATATGAGTAAGATATATGATATTCTTCAGGAGCGCATAATGCTCCTTGATGGCGGACTTGGTACGATGGTTCAGCGTTTTGGCCTCAGCGAAGATGATTTTCGTGGCGAGAGGTTCAAGAGTTGGCAAACTCCGCTTAAGGGATGTAACGACTTGTTGGTACTCACCCGCCCAGACGTGTTGACCTCTATTCACGATGGCTATCTTCAGTCGGGAGCCGATATAATTACCACCGACTCATTCAATGCCAATGCCATATCTTTGAAGGATTATGGTTTGCAGGATTATGCCTTCGAGATTAGCCGTGAGGCTGCTCGTGTGGCGCGCGCATCTGCCGATAGATTTACCTCAGCAAATCCCTCGAAGCCCCGTTTCGTAGCAGGCTCTATGGGTCCCACCAATCGTAGTGCATCGATGTCGGCGGATGTCGAGAATCCCGCATCGCGTGAGGTTACATTCGAAGAGCTTAGCCGAGCCTACTCCACTCAGGCAGAGGGTCTGATTGAGGGTGGTGTCGATATCCTGCTTGTCGAGACGGTATTCGATACGCTCAATGCCAAGGCTGCGCTCTACGCCATCGACTCGGTTATGAGCAAACGAGGAGTCAAGCTCCCCGTAATGTTGTCGGGAACACTCGCTGATGCAGGTCGTACACTCACCGGACAGACCGTTGAGGCTATGCTCTGCTCGGTGCAGCACTTCGACCTGCTCTCGGTGGGCTTCAATTGTGCTTTTGGTGCGAGCCAGATGCTCCCCTACATCGAGCAACTCTCGCAGCTATCCGACTTTAGAATCTCGGCACACCCCAACGCCGGTCTGCCCAATGTGATGGGAGGCTATGACCAGACACCGCAGATGTTTGCTTCGGATGTCGAGGAGTATATGCGTCGTGGTTTGGTTAATATTGTAGGTGGCTGTTGCGGAACAACTCCCGAGCATATTTTCGAGCTGCATAAGATTGTCGATAAGTATCAACCTCGCCCACTGCCCGAGCGTAAGCGTCAGACCAAACTCGGCGGATTGGAGCCTCTGACCATAACTCCCGAGGCAAACTTCGTGAATGTTGGCGAGAGAACAAATGTCGCAGGCTCGGCAAAGTTTGCACGTTTGATTCGTGAAGGAGAGTATGAGGAGGCACTCTCTGTAGCTCGTTCGCAGGTTGAGGCGGGTGCGCAGGTGGTTGACGTGTGTATGGACGATGCGATGATTGATGCCCCCAAGGCTATGCGCCACTTCCTGAATCTTATGGCTTCGGAGCCTGAGATTGCACGTGTGCCGGTGATGATTGATTCATCGAATTGGGAGGTGCTGAAGGCAGGATTGATGGCAACGCAGGGTAAGAGCGTGGTGAACTCGATATCTCTTAAGGAGGGTGAGCAGCTCTTTGTTGAGCGAGCAATGGAGATTCACCGCTTTGGTGCTGCTGTGGTGGTTATGCTCTTCGACGAACGTGGACAAGCCGATAGCTACGAGCGTAAGATTGAGGTTGCCGAGCGTGCCTATCGACTCCTTATCGAGGCAGGATTCCCCAAGGAGGATATAATCTTCGACCCCAATATATTGGCTGTGGCAACGGGTATCGAGGCGCACAACCGTTATGCGCTTGACTTTATCGAGTCCACACGCTGGATTAAACAACATTGCCCCTCGGCAAAGGTGTCGGGTGGTGTGAGTAACCTCTCGTTTGCCTTCCGCGGAAACAATGCTGTCCGCGAGGCTATGCACTCGGCATTCCTCTATCACGCCATCAAGGCGGGTATGGATATGGGTATAGTAAATACTCAGATGCTCCAGATTTATGACACTATCCCCGCAGAGCTTTTGGAGAGAGTCGAGGATGTGTTGCTTTGTAGGCGTGCGGATGCTGCCGAAAGATTATCGGAGTATGCCCAGAGTCTGAAGTCGAACCAGCAGGAGCAGACCCAGAGTGGAGGCGAGGCTCAGTGGCTTTCGTTGCCCCTCAAGGAGAGGATAGAGTATGCTATGGTCAAGGGCATATCCGACCATATCGAGCAGGATGCTTTGGAGGGCTATCACACCCTCGGCTCGCCAATGGCAGTTATCGATGGCTTGTTGATGCCGGCTATGGAGCGTGTGGGTGAGCTGTTTGGTGCGGGTAAGATGTTCTTGCCTCAGGTGGTTAAGACGGCGCGTGTGATGAAGAGTGCCGTGACGGCTCTTACCCCCTATATTGCCGAGGGTGAGAGTAGCTCGAAGGCGGGTAAACTGCTCTTGGCAACCGTAAAGGGCGACGTCCACGATATAGGCAAGAATATAGTGAGTGTGGTTATGGCGTGCAACGGCTACGAGATTATCGACCTTGGTGTTATGGTCGAGACCTCGGAGATTGTCCAAAAGGCCATATCCAATGGTGTTGATGCCATAGGTTTGAGTGGATTGATTACTCCATCGCTTGAGGAGATGATTCACGTTGTCGAGGAGTTGGAGCGTAGAGGTTCGCAGATACCCGTCATAATAGGCGGAGCAACCACCTCGCAGCTGCATACGGCGGTTAAGATTGCTCCACGCTATTCGGGTGTTGTGGTCCACGCAGCCAATGCCAGCGATGATGTGAAGATTCTCTCGTCGCTTCTCTCACCTCAGCGCGAGGAGTATATCGCGGGGGTCAAGGCTCAGCAGCAGTCACTTCGTGAGGAGTATCTCAGAAAGGAGAATGAGCGATTGCTCATACCGATTGTGGAGCTGAGCAAAACCCTCAAACCCTATAAGGATGCAAAGAGTACGACCCCAATAACTAAACCTTTGCATACTGGTCGCGTGGTATTTTCGGAGTTTGAGATTGAGGCTGTTGAGGAGCTTATAGATTGGAATTTCTTCTTCCCCTCGTGGGGGTTGAAGGGACGTTATCCCGAAATTTTGGACCATCCCAAGTGGGGCGACGAGGCTCGTAAACTTTTCGATGATGCGCAGAAACTTTTGCAGAGAATAAAGCAGGAGAAGTTGCTCAAACTCCAAGGTGTGGTGGGTCTCTTCCCTGCGATGTCGCAACGTGACGATATAGTGTTGACCGACACCAAAGGCAAGGAGTGGGTGTTGCCTATGCTTCGCAATCAGACGCGTGGCGAGAAAAACCTCTCGGTGGCAGACTTCGTAGCTCCCAAGGGTAGTAAGAGTACGGACTATGTGGCTCTGTTTGCTCTCTCGGCAGGTGTGGGTCTTAGCTCGCTTTCCGAGGAATTCAAATCTAAGGGCGACGATTATAATGCTATAATGTCAAAACTTTTGGCCGACCGCCTGACCGAGGCATTTGCCGAGCGTGTGCATCAATTCGTGAGATGTGAGATGTGGGGCTATGCCGAGGGTGAGAAACTATCGCCCGGGCAGATTATACGCGGAGAGTATCGTGGTCTAAGAATGGCATTTGGCTATCCCGCAACTCCCGACCATCAGCTCAAGCGCAAGGTGTTCGATATTCTTAAGGTCGAGCAGTTCACGACACTTAAACTGACCGAGAATATGATGATTCAGCCCGCTGAGGCACTCTGTGGTATGATGCTCTCGGACGGCGAGTGGTTCTCGGTTGGAAAGATTGACACAAAACAGATGTTGGACTACGCCAAGCGTATGGGAGTTGATGTGGAGCGTATAAAGGAACTGCTGCCCAACAACTGTATTTAATGGTTAGGTTAATAAAGTAGAGTTAGGAGTATGAATGTAATGGATTTGATTCACGGTGCAAGTAACTCGGGGCGTACACGATTTGCCTTTGAGCTGCTGCCACCGCTTAAGGGAGACGGCAAGGAGTCGGTGTTTCGAGCAATCGACCCCTTGATGGAGTTTGACCCTGCATATATAAACATAACCTGCCACCGCGAGGATGTCAAGCAGACACAGCTTCCGGATGGCAGCACGGAGCGTCACATGGTACGTCGTCGCCCCGGCACTGTGGGCATTTCGGCTGCTATACGCGACCGCTATAAGGTTGAGGTTGTGCCTCATATTATCTGCGGAGGTCAGTCGCGCTACGATATAGAGGATGCACTCATCGATTTGGATTTCTTGGGTCTGAACAATGTGTTGGCACTCAGAGGCGACCCGCTCAAGGGTGAAAAGGAGTTTACGCCCCACCCTCAGGGACATGCCCACGCCGTAGATTTGGTGAGACAGATTGCGGCTATGAATCGTGGTGAGTTTGTCGATGGTGAGGTTGATGTGTGTCACCATTCGCGCTTCTCGATAGGTGTGGCAGGCTATCCTGAGACCCATAGCTCGGCACTCTCCCCGGAGGCAGATATCGAGGCACTGAAGGCTAAGGTCGATGCCGGAGCCGAATATGTCGTCACGCAGCTATGCTACGATACTGAGATATTCTTTGACTTCCTCAGACGTTGTCGTGAGGCGGGAATCGAGGTGCCTATAATCCCCGGAATCAAGCCTTTGGCAACGGTTAAGCACCTTACACTGCTACCCGCTACGTTTGGTTGCCATCTGCCTGAGGAACTTAGACGAGAGGTCGAGGCTCATGCCGACAATCCGCAAGCTGTGCGACAGATTGGTACCGAGTGGGCAATCAAGCAGAGCCGCGAACTGATAGCTGCGGGCATTCCCGTTCTGCACTACTACCCGATGGGTAAGGCAGATAATATTATCAAAATTGCAAAGGAGTTGTTTTAATTTTGTAATACACTCAAATTATCTTTGTCCTATGGTTACTCCAGTAGAACTTCGTCGCAGGTTGCATAGCTACCCCGAACTCTCGTTCGAGGAGCATCTCACGCAGCAGACCATAGCCGAGGCTTTGACTGCCGCGGGTATAGAGTTTCGCAAAATAGCATCGACAGGCATACTCGCTAAGATTGAGGGTAGGGGCGATTTGCGCCGTGCGGTGGTCTTGCGTGCCGATATTGATGCGCTGCCCGTAGAGGAACGGTGTGAGGCTGACTATTGCTCGCAGAATCGTGGCGTGATGCACGCCTGCGGTCACGACCTACACTCGGCAGTGTTGTATGGCGTGCTTTGCAAGATGCTCGATGAGGAGTTCGAGGGTACACTCTTCGGACTTTTCCAACCTGCCGAGGAGCTTAACCCGGGTGGTGCCGAGGCGGTACTGCGCGAGAAACCATTCGAGGGTTATGATATAAAGGCGGTGATAGGTCAGCACGTAGAGCCTGAGCTTGAGGTCGGAGAATTTGGCTTCAAGGCGGGTAGATATATGGCAGCCAATGACGAACTACGCTTCTTGGTCAGTGGCAGAGGTGGTCACGGTGCTATGCGCCATAAGGTTCAAGATACGGTCAGAGCTACTGCCGAGTTGATACTAAAACTTACCGACCTGAATAGTCAGGAGCGAATCCTTTCTATCGGTAGGGTAGATGCTCCCGGGGCTACAAATGTGATACCCGACCAAGTTCGTTTGGAGGGTACGATGAGAGTCTATGATGAGCAGCTGAGAGTAGAACTTAAGGAGCAGGTGGCTCAGGTGTGCCGTGCTGTGGCAGGGAGCTATGGTCTGGATGTGGAGTGCAACATATCGCAGGGATATCCCTCGGTGGTTAACGACCCGGAGCTGTGTCTTAGAGCCGAGGACCTTGCTCAGAAGATGGGATACCGGACTCGCAGCCTCGACCTCAGACCCACATCCGAAGATTTTGGTCGCTACTCGCTCATCTACCCCTCGCTCTTCTATCGTTTGGGTGTGGGTGCCGCAGCCGGCAGACTCCACACTTCGGAGTTTAATCCCGATGAGAGGGCTATCGAGTGCGGCATTGAGTTTATGAAGTCACTGTCATTAAGTTTGTTGAAGTAGTATGGCAAAAAAAGTTAAGGGAGCCGACAGAGAGTCGCTTATATTGCACCTTTTGAGGGAGTTCCCCAATAATAAGTTTTCGATTAAACACATAGCCTCGTCAACGGGTGGAAACACACGAGAGGGTAGGCGCGAAACGATGGCGATACTTGAGCGTTTGGAGCGAGAGGGTGCTGTCGATTTGGTCGGTAGAGATAAGTATCGATTGGGGAGCCGTATGCGCCCATGCTATCAAGGTGTTGTGGATATGACCTCGTCGGGAGATATATATGTCAAGGTAGATGAACTTGAGCGTGATGTTTTTGTGCGTAGAGAGGATTCGATGAATGCTCTGGAGGGCGATATAGTTGAGGTGGCAGTTATGCACACATCGAAAAGTGGCGAGAATGATGGCGAGGTGGTCTCTATTGTCGAGCGTTCGGATAGAAACTATGTCGGCGTGGCATCAATCGACCACGGAGCAATCTTTGTGAGTTGCGACCCGCGTCGTTTGCCGGTCGATATCTATATGCCACGAAAGTTCTACCCCAAAGTTGAGGAGGGTGATAAACTTGTGGTGAAGATTTTGGATTGGCGCGAGGGGTCGAAATCGCCCGAAGGTGTGCTGATTGAGAATCTGGGTCCCTCGGGCAGTAATGATACCGAGATGCACGCCATACTTGCAGAGTATGACCTGCCCTATAAATTCGACCCTATGGTTGAGCGTGAGGCGGGGGAGATCAGCTCCGAGATATCGGAGTCGGAGCGAGCCTCAAGACGCGACTTTAGCGATGTGGTGACCTTCACCATCGACCCCAAAGATGCCAAAGATTTCGACGATGCGCTCTCGGTTCGAAAACTCGAGGAGGGGGTATGGGAGGTAGGCGTTCATATTGCTGATGTTACCCACTATGTCAAGCCCGGCTCACTAATCGACCAAGAGGCTTTGGAGCGTGGTACGTCGGTCTATCTTGTTGACCGCACGGTTCCTATGTTGCCCGAGAGGTTGTGTAACGAACTTTGCTCGCTGCGTCCCAATGAGCATAAGTGTTGCTTCTCGGCTGTCTTTAATCTCAACGAGCAGTGCGACGTGCTTGACCAATGGTTTGGTCGCACAATCATCTACTCCGATAGACGCTTCACATATGAGGAGGCACAGCAGATAATCCAGACCGGTAAGGGCGACTATGCCGATGAGGTGCTTACACTGCATCGTCTGGCACAGAGACTCAGAGAGGCTCGATTCAAGGCGGGTGCTGTGGCATTCGCACGCGAGGAGATGAAGTTCGACTTGGACTCTGAGGGTCGTCCCATAGGTGTCTATTTCAAGGAGCAGAAGGAGGCAAATCAGCTCATCGAGGAGTTCATGCTCTTGGCAAATCGCAAGGTGGCAGAGTGGTGTGCCTATGCCGAAGGTAAGTCGCGCAAAACACCGCGCACGATGGTCTATCGTGTTCACGACGACCCCTCGGAGGAGAAACTTGAGCGTTTCCGCTCGTTTGTCTTGCGTTTTGGCCACATCTTCAAGGCGCAAAAGGGACGTGCCGTGGCAAAGGAGATGAATAAACTTTTGCGCAATATCGATGGCTCGCCCGAGCAGAATGCTGTGACAACGCTCGCCGTAAGGTCGATGTCGAAGGCGTGCTATTCGACCGATAACGTGGGACACTACGGACTTGCCTTTGACTACTACACCCACTTCACATCGCCCATTCGACGCTATCCGGATATGATGGTTCATCGACTGCTTGCTCGCTATCTTGACTCTAAGAACTCTGCCGAGCGCAGAAAGTACGAGGAGTTGTGTGACCACTGCAACGATAGAGAGTTATTGGCTGCCGAGGCTGAGCGTGCGTCGATAAAGTATAAGGCTGTCGAGTTCTTGGCAGGCAAAGTGGGCGAAGAGTTTGTGGGACACGTCTCGGGACTTGCAGAACGAGGTATATATGTCGAGATTGACGATAATCATATCGAGGGTATGCTCTTTTTGCGGGATATGACCGACGACTTCTATCGCTTCGATGAGGAGCGTTACGAAATTTACGGCCACTCCTCACGTCGTGTTATCACACTCGGCATACCTCTGCGTATCAGAGTGAAGAATGCCGATATGAAACGACGAGTTATCGATTTTGAACTTGTAGAGTATCTATAAAAGCTATGCAACAGCGACTCCAAAACATATTGGGCAAGGCCTTGGAACTTCAGCCACTGACCACTTCGGAGGCATATTTTCTCTATGATAATGCCCCCTTGTATGAGCTTTGCGACGTGGCAGATAAGATTCGTCGCCAAAAGGTGAAGTATCCTGACGTGGTGACGTGGCAGATTGACCGCAACGTCAATATAACTAACGTCTGTGTGTCGGGTTGCAGGTTTTGTAATTTCCACTGTAAGCCTCACCAGAAGGAGCGTCACTTTATAACTTCGCGTGAGGAGTATTACCAGAAAATCGAGGAGACACTGCGTTACGGTGGCGACCAGCTACTTTTGCAGGGAGGTCTGCACCCTGAGTTGGGCGTTGAGTTCTATGAGGAGCTTTTCAAGGACCTTAAGAGTCGCTATCCGTGGCTCAAACTCAATGCATTGGGTGCCCCTGAGATTAGCCATATCGCCCGCATAAGTGGCATCTCGACCCGTCAGACTCTTGAAAGATTGCACCGTGCAGGATTGGATTCGCTGCCCGGTGCCGGTGCCGAGATTTTGGTTGGCGAACTCAGACGAAAGATATCGCCCAATAAGCCCTCGGTTGAGGAGTGGATTGAGGTGATGCACGAGGCTCACCAGTTACTGATACCCACTACGGCTACGATGATGTATGGCCATATAGAGACGCCCCATCAGCGTATCGATCATCTACTCACAATCAGAGATTTGCAATCGCGTAAGGGGGCTGAATCGAAGGGATTTACGGCATTCATTCCGTGGATTTTCCGCTCTACGGGAACCGACTTAGAGCGTCAGGGAGTGGTGACCGACTTCTCGCCTATGGAGTATCTGAGAATTATAGCTATGAGTCGCATCATCCTGCACAACATAACCAATATTCAGGCATCGTGGCTCACCGTAGGTAAGACCACAGCACAAGTGGCACTCCATAGCGGAGCGAACGATTTTGGCTCGATAATGATTGAGGAGAATGTTGTTTCATCTGCCGGTGCGGATAATCGTTTCTCGGCCCAGACTATTCAGCAGGCTATTCGCGAGGCGGGATTTACACCCCGACTGCGCGACCAGCAATATAACTTCCGCACTCTGCCCACTGAGTTTTAGCGCGTGAAACGATAGTATGTCCCGAGGGGTAGCTCCTTATGGTTGCGATCCTCGAAGTATAGCTCTCCTGCCTGCTCACTCTTGGGCTTCGAGAAGGCTTGGTGTACCGCTGTGCGTGCAAGCATTGCAGAGAGCCCCATAGAGTAGAGATTCAGCACCAAGAACGAATCTTTAGGCTCGAGCAGCTCGGCACAACAAGTAAGCATCTGAGATATATTCTCCTCGAGTACCCATTTCTCGCCATCGGGTCCTCTGCCGTATGCAGGGGGGTCGAGGATTATGCCGTCGTAGCGATTGCCACGTCTTACCTCGCGCCTAACAAAGCGCAGTGCATCCTCTACCATCCAACGTACGCCATCCAAACCACTCGACTCCATATTCTCTCTTGCCCAAGTTACCACCTGCTTGACCGAATCGACGTGAGTAACTTCTGCTCCGGCAGCTCGTGCCGCAAGTGTGGCACCACCCGTATAGGCAAAGAGGTTCAACACACGCGGAGCCGAGCCTTTGAGGCTTCGGAGTCGCTCCACATTGTCGTATATGAATCGCCAATTCTCGGCCTGCTCGGGGAAGATACCTACGTGCTTGAACGATGTGAGCGCCAAACGCATCTTTAGGTGCATATCCTTATAGTCGTAGTTTATGCTCCAGCGTGAAGGCATCTTGGGGCTGAGTCGCCACTCTCCACGCTCATCGTTGCGACTATCGCGTATGAATGAGGCGTGAGCAAGCTCTCGCCACTGCTCCTCGCTGAGCGACTTTTGCCATATGGCTTGAGGTTCGGGACGCCGAGTGATGTAGTCGCCAAATCGCTCGAGTTTCTCTCTGTCGCCCGAGTCGATAAGCTCGTAGGCTTTGAATTGGGTCTTAAGTTCTTGTAGCATAACTATCTCTTACTCTTGTCGATAAGGCTCATTTCGCACCTCTGGCAGTCGAAGTCCAAAAGGTAGCGCGACGAGCCGTGTTGTATGTAGAGGTCACCCTTAATTGTGGGTTTATGTTTAAGGCACTGACCTATCTCGCGTCGTATGCAGTAGCCCGAGCGCATGACACGCTCACCGTAGGTCGATTCTTGAAGTTCGAGTGCGGGGGCAATCTTCTCGACACCGTGGTCGAGGTAGAACTTTCGTGAAAGGTGGTTTGTGACGTTATCCTCCTTGCCAAGCTCTCGTTTGGGGTAGCGAGCCGACATATCCTCTTCAAGGATTGTATGCTCGGGAGTGAGCCTTTGACGCTCTGCGAGCAGCTCGGCAAGTGCCTTGCGACGCAGCTCACCCAACAGCGACGATGGAACAAAACCTACCTCTGATGGGAGCTTAATCCCATCAACCCTAAATATCGTTTCACCACTCTTGCGTAGTTGTTGGTCGATGGTCTGGACCATTCTCTGCGGTTGCGAAGCCTCCTCGAAGGGGTGGTGAATGCTCGCCTCGGCAGCCACACCCACACAATCCGTGTAGCGTACACCTATCGTCTCTTGGGTTTGCCAAAACTCTGCCGTTGTGGGTATTACACGTCGCTGACGACTGCGCTCAAGCGCACGATTGAAACGAGAGTCGAAGTTGCGATAGAGTAGCACTCCTGCTTTGATACCCTCCATACGGTTGGGGAAAATCTCTCGCTCTTGGGTGCTGTTTACGTTTGTACCTATGCCACCAAAACAGATTCCGTCGCCGGCAGAGAGTGTGTGGTTACGGTCGATGATGAAGCTTTTGGCTTTTACTTGGGTAACCTTTCCGATGAACTCACCCACCGACTTCGGCGTATCGAACGAGGCTACACCTGCAACCTTGCCCGCCATCAGATACTCCGACTCCCCGCGCGTAAAACTCTTCGAGGGGTCGGGCGTAAAGTCGGTTGCCCCCTCGCCAATCGAAGCTCTGACAAGTCCCTCGCGCCGGGCAATCTCTCTGTCGAGTGCAGCACGATACCACGACACCACGTTTCTAAGGTAGTTAGTATCCTTTAGTCTGCCCTCTATTTTGAACGAACTGACACCGGCGTCGAGCATCTCTCCCAGATAGGATGTGAGGTTCATATCTCGCACCGAGAGGAGGTGTTTGCCTGCTATTATTTTGCGCCCTGAACCATCTACAAGGTCATAGGTCAGACGACAAGGTTGTGAGCAGGCACCTCGGTTGCCTGAACGCGAACTTATCATCGAGCGAGAAAGGAAACATCTGCCGCTATACCCGACGCAGATAGCTCCGTGTACGAAACACTCTATCTCGGCATTGGTCGATTGGCAGATGTGACGAATCTCCTCCATTGAGAGTCCTCGCTCCAAAATCACTCGGCTGAAACCTGCACGATATAGGAATTCGGCACCCTCGCCGGTCATATTGTTTACTTGTGTCGAGGCGTGAAGCTCCACATTGAGATTCATTCGCCTAAGAGCCATGTCTTGTATGATGAGTGCATCGACACCCGCGTCGATAAGCTCCTGAGCCTGCTTCTGAGCCTGCTCCAACTCCTCGTCAAAGAGTAGGGTATTGAGCGTGGAATAGACCTTCACTCCGTAGAGGTGGGCATACTCCACCGCTCGACGAATCTCGTCGGTGGAGTTTGCCGCAGCAACTCTTGCTCCAAACTTTGCGCCTCCGATGTAGAGCGCATCGGCACCCGCATCTACGGCTATCAGCGCCGAGTGCAGGTCCTTAGCCGGTGCCAAAAGTTCAATCTTACGCGCCATCTACTCTGACTCTTTAGAGTTTTTTAGTTTGCGGGACGGTCGATAGTGAAGTTAACTATCGGATACTGCTCACCCTCAATATAATAAAGCTCGTCATTGAGACACGAGTAGTAGCTCAAGCCCGACACCTCCTGCTGGTAACCGCCATAGCTGATAATAGCGGGGAATGCCGAGAGGTGAGTGCCATTGATGCGAAGCTCATATACGTTCTTGGTGTAGCCGTAGAAGGGACCCAACTCTCCGTAGTAGCTAATCAAGGGTATAACCATAACATCGTGTTGCACACCATCCTTCTCGATTTGACCCAAAATCTGACCACCATCGATGAAGATAGTCTCGGTCTGGGTATCGAATCGAGCCTCAAAGGGGAACTGCTGCGAGATATCGCCCATCGACCAGCCGTAAATCTTGTATGTGCGGTTGGGTACATACTCCTCGAAACGCAGAGTTATGCTCTGACGAGTGTAGTAGTCCTCTGACGATACGCCCTTCAGCTCCCATTCGCCCAGATATGCCTTGTATGCCTCGCTGCTCTCCTCCTCGACATAAGCCTTCTCGGTTGTTGCGCGTGTAACGGTTGTACGATAGGTGCCGTCACCGAAGGGGATAAGGGGCAGGTAGCAGTAGGTAGTCTCGGGCTGCATACCGGTATAGATGCTAACAATGGTGCCGCGCTCAGTGAACATCTTAACCTCCTCGTCAGTGAGTGATGTTACCTTGTCGCCGAGCGAACTTATAAGCTCAGCCGTAGGCTCCGAGACGAAGCTCTCTATGGTCTGACCTAAAGCCTCGAGAGCCGAAGTAAGCTCCTGCTCAGAGAGAAGAATGTAGCGAATGTCCGAACCGTTAATGGGGTTTTTGAAGTCGCGGGGAGTGGTGGTGATTTCGAATGTGTCGTAGGCGTGGTAGCCCTGAGCCTCACGCTCATAGGTGCGCATATCCACCGCGATTGAAGGCAGAAGCTCGGGTGTGGTTATCAGCTGCTCCTGATAGAAGAGATTACCCTCGAGGTCGGCACCCATCAGTGCCAACACATACTCGGTTTCGGCAGCAGCCTCCCACGCATCGGTATAGGTGTTGGCAGCAACGTAGCCATACTCATAGACTATACTCTTCATACCATCCTCACCATACTCCTCGCGTATAGGCTCGACACTCGACAGTGTCCAAAGGTTGTAGAAGAAGAAACGAACATTCTCGGGGCACTCCATACGCGCACGCATATATTTGGGCTGCAAATCCTCGATGATTACGTTAATCGAAGCGTCGGAGTCGCCACACTCCTCGGTGGTCATAGCCAGAGCCTCAGGCTCGCCAACGAGGCTTGTGCCATCGCTTGTCGAGCGCGAGAAGAGAGCATAATATTTCTGCGAGCCGATGATTGTGGCAATGTAGGGCGAGCGATACTCGTTGATATCGCCGGCAGTCCATTTATGCTCCTTGGGACCCATATCCAAGAAACCCCAGTCAACCAACATCTGCTGAATGAAGAGGTTGATATCGAACTCGGTACCCTGCTGCTCGAGTTGCATGGCGAGCATATAATCGAAATACCAACCCTCGATGTAGGTGTGCAGGTAGCTCTCGTTCTCACCAACGTTTACGGCATAGGTGAAGCCCTTGTTTGTGGTCTCAACACAGCTCAGAGCCTCCACATCGGGAAGTGAGGGGTTGAGGGTCTTGAACTTCTCCGAAGCAGTGTCGCTGAATACTCCCTCGTTCTCGCCTACCACATATACACAATAGGTGGTCGAGAAGTCGAGACCTTCGATAAGTATTGTTTCGCTCTCGCCTGTTGGAGCGTAAGCTATACCTTTGGATACAATCTCAGCTGTCGAGGGTGTGGCCATCTCGTATGGTTGACACAAGTAGGAGACAACAATGGCATCTTGCGATGAGATTATCACCTCGGCACTTTTGTTTGTAATCTCACCCAACTGAATTTCAACTGTGGGGATTTTTATTTCGGGCTCATCCGGGGTGATAACCTTATCATCACCATCAGAGCAGCCGAGCGTAAGGCTTGCGGTAAGCAATAGCAAAAGGGAATAAAACTTCTTCATAAGTGGTACTTATTTTTTAGGTTAACTTTCAGTGGAGTGCTGGGATAAAGTAAAGTGGAGCAAGAGGTACTCCTGCTCCACTAACCCTTCGGAGCTTAAGCCCCGAAATTTCTGCTCGCTAAGTCGAGATTATTCGGGCTGAATAGCCTCGCTGGGGCAAACGCCTGCGCAGGTACCGCAGTCAATGCACTTGTCGGGATCGATAACATAGATGTCACCAGCCGAAATAGCCTCTACGGGGCACTCCGAAATACAAGTGCCGCAAGCTACGCAAGAATCAGAAATTTTGTAAGCCATACTCGTTTTTAGTTTAGTTTGTAAGTGAAATGTGTGTGCAAAGGTAGTAAATTATTTTATATAATCAAATCCTGTGTAGGGAATAAGTGCATCGGGGATGCGAATTCCCTCTTCGGTTTGGTTATTTTCGAGCAGTGCAGCCACAATTCGGGGCAGAGCCAACGACGAACCGTTCAATGTGTGTGCCAATTGAGTCTTTTTGTTCTGGTCGCGGTAGCGCAATTTGAGTCGATTAGCTTGGAACGATTCGAAGTTCGATACCGACGATACCTCGAGCCAACGCTTCTGAGCTTCGGAATATACCTCGAAGTCGTAGGTCAGTGCCGAGGTGAACGACATGTCGCCGCCGCACAGACGCAAAATGCGATAGGGCAGACCTAAACTCTTAACAATGCCCTCCACATGCTCGACCATCTTGTCCAAAGCCTCATACGACGAGTCGGGGTGTGCCACCTGCACAATCTCCACCTTGTCGAATTGGTGCAGACGGTTCAGACCTCTAACATCCTTGCCGTAGGAGCCTGCCTCGCGACGGAAACAGGGGGTGTAGGCGGTCATCTTTACGGGTAACTCCTTCTCCTCGAGAATCACGTCGCGGAAGATGTTCGTGACGGGAACCTCGGCAGTGGGTACCAAGTAGTAGTTGTCAGCCGTAGCGTGATACATCTGACCCTCTTTGTCGGGCAGCTGACCTGTGCCAAATCCCGAAGCCTCGTTAACCATAATCGGAGGCTCCACCTCCATATAGCCTGCTCGGGTGTTGCAGTCGAGGAAGTAGTTGATGAGTGCGCGTTGTAAACGTGCGCCCTTGCCCTTATATACGGGGAATCCTGCGCCGGTGAGCTTTACACCCAAGTCGAAGTCGATTATATCATACTTCTTTGCCAACTCCCAGTGGGGGAGTGCATTCTCGGGCAGTGAGGGAATCTCCTCCGAACACTTAACCACCACGTTCTGCTCGGCAGTGCGACCTTCGGGAACAATATCACAGGGGAAGTTGGGCAACGAAACTATCGCAGCCTGCAACTCGTCTGCAACCCTCTTCTGCTCCTCGCTCAGCTCCGCAGAGCGCACTTTGAACTGAGCTACACGAGCCTTCACCTCCTCGGCTTCGTCACGCTTACCCTGACCCATGAGCTGCCCAATCTGCTTTGCAGCCTTGTTCTGCTCCATAAGGGTATTGTCAAGCTCGGTCTGAATAGCTTTTCGTCTATCGTCAAGCTCCTCTATTTTGTCTATGATGGGCGCAGCATCCACGCCTTTTTTTGCAAGTTTGCGAATAGCCGCCTCGCGGTCGTCGCGCAATTGCTTGAGTGTGAGCATATATCTGTTTTGTTTGATTGTTAGTCACCTTGCTTAGCCTACTCAGTAGGCTCGTTTCGAACCACAAATATACAAAGCCTAAATTATTTATCCAAAATCTTGCACGATTTTTATCATTTCAGTCCTCTCTGTACCCCCAAAAATAGACCTGCCTAAACTTCTTTAGACAGGTCCACCATTCCGACTTCTCCCCCGCCGAATCGGAAAGCAGGGGAGAATAGTCAGAAAGTTGCTCTTTTACATAACACTAAGTTGTTTTGGTTGGTACTTTGGTTATCCCTGCCCGCCCAAAATAGCGGGCAGGGGATTAAGCGTCAGATGTTACTCTTTTACGATATACTCGTAGCGAAAGTTGTAGTAATTAGTTTCACCCTCATAAGCATCTCCAAACCCAAAATCCATGATAAGTAAATCGTTACCAAAAGAAATAATCTTTCTATTTGAGGTTATAGCTTCTTTACAACTTTCATTATCACAAACTTCTCCTTCACGATGGTTTTCTCCATTGTGATGCACATTTTTATGTACAACAGCTGTTGTAGTCATTGATAACTCTCGTGTTTCGGGATTAAATGACCAAGTACCACTTTCGTTATGTGAACCATGCACGCCTCTACAATATCCACCATGCGAATTTGTGAATGTGTAATCGCTATTGAATATATAGGAGTCAAGCACAACTCCTTCATAATCTATTTAGCCTTTATAGACAATAAAATGCATAAAATTCCAATCCTCGTCATAACGAGCATTTGACCACATCTCC
>CAZFQU010000027.1:0-26185 GCA_964521245.1 uncultured Alistipes sp.
ATGTACATTCCATTGCCATTTTCTATGCTAGCGGAAGTAACCCGCAGCTTATCACATCAAATCAAAAAATTACTTGATGCGCTCATAATACTCACGAGTACGAGTATCTACGCGAATCTTATCACCGGTATTGATGAAGAGGGGTACGCGAATCTCGGCACCGGTATTAACGGTAGCAGCCTTGAGCGAGTTGGTCGAAGCGGTATCGCCACGAACGCCGGGCTCGGTGTAGGTAACCTCCATATCGACGATGGGAGGAAGCTCAGCCGAAAGAACGGTCTCCTTCTCGGTGTGGAACATAACCTCAACAATCTGACCATCGGTCATCAGATCGTAGTTGTTGATAAGGTTCTTGTCGATGTTAATCTCCTCGAAGGTCTCGGTGTGCATAAAGTGTGCGCCGAGGTCATCCTCATAGGTGAACTGGTAGGGGCGACGCTCAACACGAACGGGCTCAATCTTTGCACCTGCCGAGAAGGTGTTCTCCAATACGCGAGCGTTCTCGAGATTCTTGAGCTTGGTACGCACGAAAGCGGGACCCTTGCCGGGCTTTACGTGCTGGAAGTCGATAATCTGGAAGGTTTTGCCATCGAGCTCGATGCACATACCGATTTTAATGTCAGCAGTTGTTGCCATAGTAGTAATGATATATTGTTTTTAAGTTATTGATTTCGCGCCACAAAGATAGGAATAAATTCAGAAATCGCAATTTTTATATAGGTTTTATTTCTATCTCAAGCTCATTTTAGAGTTTTACTCATCAAAATCCTCGCCCCACGAGTAGTGAGGAGAGTCAACTCCAAGCAGCGAAACTACACGCTGGGTGACAGTTGAGCATAGTTGCTCGATGGTCGAGGGGTGGGAGTAGAAGGATGGCGAGGCGGGCAGGATGATGGCTCCGGCCTCGGTGAGTGTGGTGAGGTTGCGCAGGTGAATGAGAGAGAGAGGCATTTCGCGCAGTACGAATATGAGTCGGCGACGCTCCTTGAGCATTACGTCGGCAGCACGCTCGATGAGCGACTGCGAGATGCCCGATGCCACTCGTGAGGCTGTACCGACAGTCGAGGGGCAGACCACCATAGCATCCCAACTCGAAGAGCCGCTAGCAGGCGAGGAGAAGAGGTCGGCATTGTCGAAGAGTCGGATTTTGGGACTCTGCGGAAGCTCTACACCCTCCCACTCGGCTACTCGCTGAGCATTGGTGCTGAGAATAAGAGCCAACTCTTCGACTTGCGAGGAGTCGATGAGCGACCGGATGAGTTGACGTGCATAGATTGCTCCACTCGCGGCAGTTACAGCTATTATTACTCTCATCATTAGCTATTTACAGATTTATCACTTTACACTTGAGTCCCAATTGACGACACAGCTCCAAAGTTCGGGGCAGTGCATAGCGCATATTTTGGAACGACTTTTCGCTATCGTGGAATACGACAATCGAGCCTGCCTCGAGATATTTCGTCACATTCTTCAGACAAGTGCGTGGCGAGAGCTGACGATTATAGTCGCGCGAGATGATATCCCACATAACGAGCTTATAACGCTTCGAAAGGGCACGCGCCTGAGCAGGCGTAATTTGGGCATAGGGAGGGCGAAAGAGGTCGGTGTGGAGCAAGTCGTTAGCAAAATCGACATCCTCGATATATCGTTCGAGGCTCATACGCCAGCCCTTTTGATGCGAGTAGGTGTGGTTGCCTACGCGGTGACCTGCATCCAGAATCTTCTGGTAAAGGTCGGGGTACATCTCGACATTTTTGCCCAACACGAAGAATGTTGCCTTGGCATCATACTTATCGAGGGTGGCAAGTATCCACTCCGTGATGCCGGGTGTGGGACCATCGTCGAAGGTGAGAAAAACCTCATCCTCGCTCTCAATCTCCCAAATCAGCGAAGGCATCAGACGACGCAATATTTTAGGCGGCTTTATACGCATAGTATCAAATTGTACGGCACAAATTTAGTAATTTTTCAAAATATCTACCCAAAGAAGGGTGAATATGAGTTTTTTTTTTAACTTTGTCAACCAAAATATTTCAAAACTAAGTACCTATGAGAAAGATTTTAGTTCAAACATTTATACTTGCAGTAGCTGTGGTGGCTACGGCGTGTGATGCACTCCACACTCTCACCTCAAAGGATGGTATGACCTCGCAGGGTGGAGCCTACGAGGTTGTTACGGTCTGCACCCAGCCTCAGTGGGAGAGCGAACTTGGCGACTCGCTGAAGGTTATACTTCGCGCTCAGGACCCCTACCTGAATAGTGATGAGCCTATATTTAGTCTTTTTCAAGTCACACCTGCCAACCTCACCAAACTTGTTACCGACCACCGCAACCGCATAATGGTCGATATCGACCCCAAATATAGCGAAGCGAGAGCCGACGTGGAGTATGATGTAACCGCTCGTCCTCAGATTGTAATCACCCTTCGCGGAGGTAACACACGCCAGCTCACACAATATATATCCGAGAACAGAGAGAGCTTGGTGCAGGTTTTGGAGAAGGCTGAACGCGATCGTGCCATTGAGTATGCACGCCACTACAACGAGGAATATATCGAGGAGCAGATCAAACTCACCTTTGGTGTGGATATGAAGGTTCCGAAGGGTTATGTGCTTGCCAAGCAGACCGAGGATTTTATGTGGATGCGCTATGAGTTTCCCACTGCAAGTCAAGGATTTATGCTCTACTCCTACCCATACGAGGGCAAGATGTCGCTTTCCGACGGAGAGTTGCAAGCAGCAAGATTGAAATATGCTGCCCAGATTCCAGGTCCCTCCGAAGGGTCGTATATGACCACCTCGCCGGTCTTTCCGCCAATATATCGTATGGTGAAAATTGACGGCAGAGTGTGGGCTGAGCTACGTGGCTTTTGGGATGTGGAAAACGACTATATGGGCGGACCATTTGTGAGCTACTCAACACTCGACGAGTCCAGCGGCAGAGTCTTTACCATCGACTGTTACATCTACTCGCCCAAACTCAACAAACGTAACTTTATGCGAGCAGTCGAACATCTGGTCTATATGATTGATTTTCCGGAGGATAATCAGACAAAGTAGAGATAAAAAATAGGAGTTGCGCCTGCAACTCCTATTTTTTATCTCTCTACCTCAAATTCGTCAACATCAATCCACCCTCCATCATTCTTCTTGATTTCGGCTGTGGAATAGAAGCCTATTTTTGCTCCAATCCATCTGCCCTCGCGAGCTACAAATTGTGAACCAATGCTCTTAAATCGCTTACCATCAAGGCTATAAAGGAAGCGACACTCCATACGAGGTGTTGAATCATCGTTTTGACTCTTCTGAATCTCGCATCTGAGCCACAGTTCATTTTGAGATAGTTCTATGCGTTGTTGCTGCTCTTCCTCTCCACTCTTATTGGCTTCACGGTTGATGCTCTGCACCAAGTAGAGTCTGCCATCGTGTTGCTCGAAGCCAAGCGTAGCATAGTCCATACCCATCACAACCAAGCCTGCCCTATCGCCATCACACGAGCCTGAGAAGCGAACCTTAGCCGTAGCCTTATAGGTCGGGGCATCAATCTTCTGCAAAAGGAGGTTTGGTGCATTCCAGAGGTTGTGGGGCGCAGTGAGTCTTTGACAGTAGAGTCTTATCTCGCCTGCTGTGGGGTTGGCAAATGCCCACCCCGTCTGAGGGTTAGCGTGCCACTGCCACTGCAAGGAGAGCGAGCGAGAGGAGAAACTATCGGAGTTGGCAGGAGTCTTGACATGGCTTTGACCCGCAGGCTTACGAAATTTAGCCACCGGCTCGCCTATGCCATCACCATTTTGGTCAACACCCATCTGGCACCAATCATCCTCCAACCAACGCATAGGCTGAAGGTGAACTACCCTACCATAGGCATACATATCGACAAAGTGCATAAACCAACTATCACCTGCCGTATCCTCGACCCAGCCTCCCTGATGGGGTCCCGGTGTGGAGGTATTACCCTGATGCAACACCTTACGACACTCATAGGGTCCATAGGGCGAGCGCGAACGGAGAACTATCTGCCAGCCGGGCTTCACACCGCCCGCAGGGGCAAAGATATAGTACCAACCATTGCGCTTATAGAACTTGGGACCCTCAACCGTTGGATGCTCCGAGTGACCATCAAAGACCATCACAAAGTCACCGATGAGCGACTCTCCATCAGGTGACATTTCCGAGACGGTGAGTATGCTCTTAAAACCTGCTCTTGAGCCAGCCCAACCATTGACCAGATAGGCTCTGCCATCATCGTCCCACAGCGGGCATGTATCGATAATGCCCTTACCCTCCTTAACGAGCAGAGGCTTTGACCACTCACCCCTCGGATTTTGGGTCTTGGTCATAAATATACCTTGGTCGGGGTCGCCCCAATAGATATAGAACCACCCATCGTGGTAGCGCAACGAGGGAGCCCACACACCATCGCCGTGAGCCGGAAGGTCGAAGTGAGAAGATGGCTCCTGACGCTTCAATGCGTGGGATACAATCTCCCAATTCACAAGGTCGGCAGAGTGCAGAATGGGTAGGCCCGGGATGCAATTGAACGACGAGGCTGTCATCCAATAATCATCGCCCACACGAATTACATCGGGGTCGGAGTAGTCGGCATAGAGTATCGGATTCTGATACTCGCCATTGCCCAAATCGGCACACCACACCCTCTGTTGAGCCATAGCATAAGAGAATGTCAGCACCCCCGCAACAAGCAATATAAGTCGTTTCATAATAACTAAAGTTCTCTAAAATCGCCCGACCAATCGTCATAGAATTGCTCGGAGCCTGTCTTTTTAGCAAATATCTTCTCGGGGGTATAGTCCAAGAGTTGCTCCTCGGTCAGTTCATAAGACCAATCGACTCTACCTCGGCGGTCTGCACCCTCGCCTTTGCAACCCCACTCGGCATAGAAACTCGTACCTTTAGCTGCCGTATTGTGCCAATCTGCCCATCCTTCAGGAGTTATAACCGACGGCATTTGACACTCAATCCATACCGTGCGGGCAGTACTCTTCCAAGGTCTGCCCAAGAACAGCTTTTTGACATTGGGCGCATGGGTCAGAGAGCAGCGACGAAAGACGTAGCCATACTTGTTGCGCTCAGTGGTCGATGCTGCAGTGATATAGCTATCAGACTTACTATGCAGCACACAATCCTCAAACAACACAATCGAAGGTCCAAAGATATAGTCGGTCGTACCCTCGATATAGCTATCGGTAACCCTCACACGCGAAACATAGCCCTTTGTGAAAAAGGTATCTTGATTGCCTATAAGACGACAACTATGGATATGAATCCTATCGCCGCGTGTCTCCAAAGCCACAGCCTGCCCCTCGCCGAGCGGAGCATCGTTGTCGATTGTCAGATTCTCTAAATAGACATCGTCAGCCTGAATAGAGAAGGTCCACGTATCGTAGGTGGTCATCGTGTGGTTATCTACCACCTTTCCCGTGTGGTCGTTCCAAACCACACGCACCTCGTCGGGCGATGTACCCAGACCTATGATACGCACCTTATCTTTATATACGTCGAGCGTAAGTTTCTCGCGATATATACCCGGCATTATCTCGATAGTTCGCCACTCAGCGGGCTTCGATTCAAGGGCATCCAGACACTGCTGGATGGAGGTAAAGTCGCCCTTGCCGCTAATATCGACTCTGTACAGATTTTTGGGCGAGGGCGCACACCCTGCGCCCAAAACAACCATACAGATAAAGAGTAGTTTACGCAACATCAGAGCGTTACGCCCGTCTTGAATATGGCCACCTCTTTGAAGCCCACCTCCTCGTGCTTCAACTTCTCGCCATTGACGGTCGAAAGTACCTTTTCTACAAATCGGTCGAGCAGGGCTTGTGGCTCCTCATCCTCGACCATTGTGCCGGCATTGAAATCAATCCAACCCGACTTAAACTTCGAAAGAGCCGAGTTTGTTGAAATCTTCATCGTGGGAACGAAAGCTCCAAATGGTGTTCCGCGCCCCGTAGTGAAGAGTACAATCTGACAACCCGACATAGCCAACGCCGATGCAGCTACAAGGTCGTTACCCGGAGCTTGCAACAGATTCAAACCCTGACGCTTAAGAGGCTCTGCGTAGCCCAACACATCGACCACAGGCTGCGCTCCACCCTTCTGCACACAACCCAACGACTTCTCCTCCAGAGTGGTGATACCACCCTTTTTGTTTCCGGGCGAAGGATTCTCGTAAATGGGCTGGTCGAAGCGACGGAAGTAACCCTTGAAGTCGTTAATCAGGGAGACGGTTTGCTCGAAAATCTCACTATTTTCGGCTCTATCCATCAATATAGTCTCTGCACCAAACATCTCAGGCACCTCGGTCAGAATAGTAGTTCCACCCTGAGCGATAAGCCAATCGGAAAAGAGTCCCACCAAAGGATTGGCAGTGATACCCGAAAAACCATCCGAACCACCACACTTAAGACCCACTCTGAGGTAGCTCAAGGGCAGAGGCTCGCGCTTGTCTTGACGAGTAAGCTCCACAAGGTCGCGACAAATCTCGAAACCTGTCTGAATCTCATCCTCAACCTCCTGCGAGATAAGGAACTTAACCCTCTGGTCGTCCCACTCGCCAAGGATCTCCTTAAACGAAGCAATCTGGTTATTCTCGCAACCCAAGCCCAGCACCAATACAGCACCTGCGTTGGGGTGCTTGACCAGAGCCGACAACGCCTTTTGAGTATTCTGATGGTCGTCGCCAAGCTGAGAGCAACCGTAGTTATGGGTATAGACTCTCACATCGTCTAAGTGCGAGCAGTCACACTCGCGTTTTACGCGCTCGGCTATGGCTTGAGCCTGACCATTGACACAGCCCACCGAGGGGACAATCCATAGTTCGTTGCGAATACCCATCAGACCATTCTTGCGCAGGTAGCCATTGACCTTAAGCTCGCTCTTAGGGTAGTTAACATCGTAGAGTTTATGAGAGTAGTTATACTCGAGGTCATCTCTGAGGTTGGTCTTAAGGTTGTGGGAGTGAATCCACTCACCGACAGCAATATCCCTTGTAGCGTGACCTATCGGGTAGCCATATTTTATGACATTCTCACCCTCCTTGATATCTCGCAGAGCAACCTTGTGACCGCGCGCGATATCCTCCTTGAGTGTAACAACGCCTTCGGGCAACTCCACAACCTCACCACGCAGCATCTGCTCGTCGAGTACAACACATACGTTATCCGCCGCGTTTATCTTTAAGTATCGTTTCATAACAATCTCATTATTTTTGAAAAAAGGGGCAATGCCAGAGCATTAACCCCCTTTACTTAATTGACAGTATAATTCCTATCGCTTGAGGAACTTATCCAAAGCCTCCGCCATACCCAGCTGCTCGATATCGCGGATGTAGCCTGCCACACCCTCGACAAATCCGCCGACCTCGGTAAAGTCAACAGTAAAGATTTGGCTTTTGAGAATCTTCTCGACCATAGTCTCGACATTCTCCGAGTCCCAATTAGTGCGGATAAACTCAACGAACTCTGCCGTATCGTCGGGCTGGAAGTCGTTCTTGCCACTATAAAGCGTAAGCAACGCAGCAAAGGTAAACAACTCACGCTGAGCCAACTTACCCGCCTTGAACCAATTATCCTTAACCGTCGGATAGTTTCGAGCCTCCCACTTCGAGAGCGAGTTGAGCGATATGGACTTAAGCATGTGCTTGATGTAGGGGTTGTAGAAACGCTCCAAGATGCTCTCAGCAAAGGCCTTAAGCTCCTCTTGGTCCTCCTCAATCATAGGTATAACCTCCTCGGCAACCATATCGTTGATGAACTTCTCGATGGCAGGGGTATTGAAGGCATCCATTACGGTCTGGCATCCCATCTGAAGAGCAATGGGGACCATACCCGTATGCGAGCCATTAAGGATACGCACCTTCTTATCGCGGAACTGCTTAATCGAAGGCATAAAGATAACGTGCAGACCTGCCTTATCCAGCGGTAGCTCCTTCATAACCTCCTTATAGCCCGGACCGCCGATAGCCCAAAGGTGGTAGAGTTCAGCCTTAACCACAAGGTTATCGTCGTAGCCTATCTCCTGCTTAATTTCAGCAATAGTATCGCGCGGGAAACCGGGAACAATTCTATCAACCAACGTGTCGCAGAAGTGGCAATTCTGCTCAACCCAATCGATAAAGTCCTGACCCAGATTGTTATACTCGGCATGCTTGATAACATACTCGTGCAGAGTCGAGCCATTATTCTCGATAAGCTCGCAGCAGATAATGCACAAACCCTTTGTAGGGTCACCGGCAAAGTGCTTGAAACGCTTATAAAGAAGTGCCGTCATCTTTGCGGGATAGGACTTGGGAGGACAAGCCTCAAGCGAATCTCCCTCCTCATAACGAATACCTGCCTCGGTGGTGTTCGAGATAGTGATTTTCAACTCGGGCGAAAGGAAATATTGCTCATACTTTGCGTAATCGACATAGGGATTGAACGAGTCCATAACGCTCTTTACCAGACGCACATCCTTCTTGGGCTGCTTGTTTTCGACACCCTCCAGATAGACGTGGTAGAGGTTGTCCTGCTTATGCATAATATCCATTACGCCCAACACTTTACGCTCGGGGTCCAAGATAGGTTGACAAATAGCCACACCGGAATTCATTACACCCTTTTGGTTGGCAATATCAATCTGCCAATCGACGAAGGCACGCAGGAAGTTACCCTCACCAAACTGAAGGATTCTCACCGGACGCTCAACCTTCTCAACGGTCGATTTATTTAACTCCTTAATCATAGCAATAGGAATTTAAGCGATTATTACTCAATAACTACGGGTTTGTACTTTGGCACCAAAGTCTTCATGATAGACCAAGCCAACAGATAGGCAACAGCACAACCACAGAATACAATCATATAGCCTGCCTGCTTACCCTCGAAGCCCATGAACGAGAACGACTGACCTGCATTCTCCGAGAAGGTGAACAGCGCACCGGCACCCTTATTGATAAAGAACGAGCCGATACCACCTGCCATACCACCAATACCGGTGATGGTAGCAATTGCCGACTTGGGGAACATATCACCAATTGTGGAAAAGAGGTTAGCCGACCAAGCTTGGTGACCGGCACCTGCCAGACCAATGATTATAGCGGGCCACCATACCGAAACCTCACCTGCTGCCTGTGCAAAGAGTGCGGGCAGAGGCAGGAAGGCGAAGATAAGCATCGCACGCATACGACCAGCATAAGGCTCCATACCCTTCTTCTCGACAAAGAGCTTAGGCAGATAACCACCATAAATCGAGAGCAAGGTAACGATTGCATATAGGGTGATAATCAGCGCAATACCCATCTGCGAGGAGGAGCTGTAACCATACTGATCCGAGAAATATGCAGGAGCCCAGAACAGATAGAACCACCACACGCCATCGGTAAAAAACTTACCCACAGCAAATGCCCAAGTCTGCTTGAGCTTAAAGCACTCCATGAACGAGAGCTTGCGCTCGGTAGTTGTCTCAACCTTCTGAGGCTCGTCGTCCTTATCCTGCTCGATATACTCCAACTCTGCCTGATTCACGAAACGGCTATCGCGGGGCTTGGTGTACATAAATACCCAGAATGCCATCCAGATAAAGCCCAAGCCACCGATGATGATGAATGCCATCTCCCAGCCGCCACCAATACCTTTATCCTTGAAGTACTGAGCAAGCAAAGGAATAGTTGCGGGAGCGGCCAATGCACCAACCGAAGCACCGGCATTGAAAATCGAGGTAGCAAATGCTCTATCCTTCTTGGGGAAGTACTCGGCAGTAGTCTTAATAGCTGCGGGGAAGTTACCAGCCTCACCCAAAGCCAGAATACAGCGAGCCGCAATGAAGAACCACACACTAACTGTTGCCACACCTACTGCCGCAGCACCCGTCAGAGCAGTCATCTCGGCAACGGTAGAGATACCCTCAACCTGCATTGTAGCCCAGCCGCAAGCAGCGTGCAAGCAAGCACCTGCCGACCATACACCGATAGCCCACAAGAAACCCTTCTTGGTACCCATCCAGTCGATGAATCTGCCGGCAAAGAGCATACAGATAGCATAAACCAACGAGAAGATTGCCGTAATGTTTCCATAGTCGGCATCAGTCCAGTGGAACTCGGGAGCAATAAAGTCTTTCCAAGTAAGCGACAACACCTGACGGTCCATGTAGTTTACCGTCGTAGCGACAAACAGCAGTAGGCATATCCACCAACGCCAATTCGTCTTTTTTTCGTTCTGAATCATTTTTTTAAGTTTTAATTATTATGTTTTCTCATTTATTCATCTTTTGCAATTATGCTCTGAGGCGCTTGATAATATCAAGACACTCGCGGCACTTGTTGGTAACGTATGCCCAATCCTGAGCCTCTACCCTATCCTTGGGGAAGAGTTTCGAACCCATACCTACGCAATAGACACCGGCTTTGAACCACTTCGTGAGGTTCTCCTCGTCGGGCGACACACCTCCCGTAACCATAATCTTAGACCACGGACAGGGAGCCATCAGACCCTTGACCATATTGGCACCATAGACATCGCCGGGGAAGAGCTTGGTCAAATCGCAACCCATCTCCTGAGCCTTACCAATCTCCGAAACACTACCACAACCCGGGCAATAGGGAACCAAACGGCGGTTACATACGGGAGCTATCTCCTCGTTGAAGAGGGGTCCTACAACAAAGCAAGCTCCGAGCTGAATGTAGAGTGCAGCCGTGGGTGCATCAACAATAGAGCCGATACCCAAAGCCAACTCGGGACACTCCTTAGCCGCCCACTTTACCAACTCGCCAAAAATCTCGTGAGCAAAATCACCGCGATTGGTGAACTCGAAAGCTCTGACACCACCCTCGTAGCACGCCTTGACCACACACTTTGCGACCTCGATATCTTTGTGATAGAATACGGGGACCATTCCCGTTTCGCCAATCTTCTTAAGAACAGCTACTTTATCAAATCTTGCCATATTTACTCTTTTTTTACATTCTTATCTCTGAACACGACCCGACGCATTACCGCCTGCCAACGACTCTACTTCCTCTGCCGATACGAGATTGAAGTCGCCATTGATGGTGTGCTTGAGTGCCGATGCAGCCACCGCAAACTCCAGAGCCTCGCCCTGAGTGGACTTGGTCAGCAGACCATGGATAACACCACCCGAGAAGCTGTCGCCACCACCTACACGGTCGATAATGGGATTGATGTCGTAACGCTTCGAGGTGTAGAACTCCTTACCGTTGTAAATCATAGCCTTCCAACCGTTGTGGGTCGCCGAGAAGCTCTCTCTGAGAGTCGAAATAACATACTTAAAGCCGAAGGTCTGAGCCATCTGCTCGAAGATACCCTTGTAGCCCTCAGCGTCGGTATTACCACCCTCAACATCAGCATCGGGCTTGAAGCCCAAGCAAAGCTCGGCATCCTCCTCGTTACCGATACATACGTCAACATACTCCATCAAGGGGCGCATAATCGACTGTGCCTTCTCCTTAGTCCAGAGCTTCTTGCGGAAGTTAAGGTCAACCGATACGGTCACACCGTGACGCTTTGCAGCCTCGCAAGCCAGACGAGTAAGCTCGGCAGCCTTATCCGAGATTGCGGGAGTGATACCCGACCAGTGGAACCAATCGGCACCCTCCATAATTGCATCGAAATCGAAATCCGAAGGCTCAGCCTCGGCTATCGAAGAGTGAGCGCGGTCGTAGATAACCTTCGAAGGACGCATCGAAGCACCTGTCTCGAGATAGTAGATACCTACTCGGTCACCACCACGAGCGATGTAGTCGGTCTTAACGCCATACTTGCGCAAAGCATTCACTGCCGACTGACCAATCTCGTGAGTCGGGAGCTTAGTCACGAAATATGCATCGTGACCATAGTTTGCACAGCTGACAGCAACATTAGCCTCGCCACCGCCATAAACAACATCAAACGAATCTGACTGAACAAAACGCATATTGCCCGGAGTGGACAGACGCAACATAATCTCACCTAAAGTTACGATTTTCATTTTTCTATCTTTTTTTGTCTTTACTAATAACAATCTAAAGTTCGCTATATATCGGAGTAATCCTATAAAACCTCCAATTAAAATAAGGGATTATCGGAGGGGATTTCAAGGCTTGCGAGGAGAAAATTCCGCAGTTTACACAATGTAAATGAGGAAATTTTCACCGCAGCATAACGTAGAAATCACCCCGAGAATCACTTCTAAAACTAGAATTTGAAGTAATTCTTCGCATTATTATAACAAATACCCTCCACTATCTCGCGACCGATAAAGTCAATTTCGGATGCGGGGAGCAATCCCTGCTCGATATCGTTACCCAAGAGGTTGCAAAGGGTACGACGGAAGTACTCGTGACGAGGATACGAGAGGAACGAGCGCGAGTCGGTGAGCATACCCACGAAGCGACTCAGCAGACCCAAAGTCGAGAGGGCGTTCATCTGCTTTTCCATACCATCCTTCTGATCGAGGAACCACCAACCCGAGCCGAACTGAATCTTGCCGGCACCATAGCGACCATCTTGGAAGTTTCCGAGCATAGTAGCCACGAGTTCGTTGTCGCGGGGATTGAGGTTATAGATAATAGTCTTGGTCAGCTTATCCTTGCCATCGAGCATATCGAAGAATTTCGACATCTTCTTCGCTACGGTGAAGTCGCCAATGGAGTCGAAGCCCGTATCGGGACCCAGCTGACGGAACATACGGCTGTTGTTGTCGCGGATTGCACCATAGTGGAACTGCTGAGTCCAGCCTGTCTCCCAATCCATTTCGGCAAACTCGACCATCATTGCGGTCTTATACTTGAGAATCTCTTCGCGCGAGAGTTCCTTGCCTCCATAGACCTTGAGGAATATGGCATCAATCTCCGACTGGGTGTAATCTTCGGCATAGAACTCCTCGATTCCGTGGTCCGAGAGGCGACAACCCACCTCTTCGAAGAACTTGTGGCGCACGCGGAGTGCAGCAATCACATCCTCAAAACGCTTAATCTCCACACCCGACACCTCAGCCAAGCGGTCGATATATGCCTTGAAGTTTGCAGGTACCTCTACCGCCATAGCCTTGTCGGGGCGCCATGTGGGCAACATACGCACACCGAAGTTATCCTCCTTTACTTTGAGGTGATGCTCCAGAGAGTCGATGGGGTCGTCGGTGGTGCAGACAACCTCGACGTTGTAGTGCTGCATCAGACCGCGAGCATAGAACTCGGGCTGCTGAAGCATTGCCGTACAGTGGTCATAAATCTCCTTAGCGGTCGAAGGGTTGAGCAACTTATCGACACCAAAAGCGGTCTTAAGCTCGAGGTGGGTCCAATGGTAGAGAGGGTTACGCATAGTGTAGGGAACGGTCTGAGCCCACTTTTCGAATTTCTCCCAATCGGTAGTATCCTTGCCCGTACAGTAACGCTCGTCAATACCGTTTGTACGCATTGCACGCCACTTGTAGTGGTCGCCCTCGAGCCAAATCTTCGAGAGGTTGTCGAAGCGGTGGTTCGATGCAACATACTCAGGAATCAGGTGGCAGTGGTAGTCGATAATCGGCATTTTAGCCGCGTGGTCGTGATAAAGACGCTGAGCCGACTCGCTCTGCAACAAGAAATTTTCGTCGTTAAACTGTTTCATAATTCACGAATATTTTGATAGTTATTTTCAGCTTGAGTTGTCATTCTGTTTTTTACTTCGTAAAAGTACTAATATTTTCGTGATTACCAATACGAATTTTTATCATAAAAGGATAAATATTTGCCAAACGAGGAATAATTAGCCCACCAAAAGAGTTTTGATCAGTTATTATTTATTAAATTTGTGGCGAAGAAACCAATAAAGAAAATTATAGATTATGAAAAGATTAGTTATCGTGGCAGCAGCTATCGCGCTTGCTGCCTGCTCAGGCTCGAAGCTTAATGTCGAGGTGAACAACTCCACCGATGTTGCTCGCACCGCCGAGACCGTACAGGTGGTGTGGTCAGAAATTGAGTCCAAGGGGATAAGCCCCGAAAATGTGGTCGTGACTCTTGACGGAGAACAAATTCCCTCGCAGGTTATCTATGGTGGAGGTGAGGAGCCTATGGCACTTATTTTCCAATGTGACATGGAGCCTTACGCCTCGAAGGAGTATGTTATCGCAAGAGGCGAGAGAGAGCAGTACCCCATAAAGGTTTCGGGTCGTCAGGTCCCCGAGCGTTTAGACGACTACGCGTGGGAGAACGACAAGGCGGCATATCGTGCCTACGGTCCTGCACTTGAGACTGCCCCGGGCGAGATGCTCGCAACACCCGGATTCGACGTATGGGTCAAGTCGGTAGATACGCTGGTGGTTGATGCCCGTTACAAGAGAGGCAACTATCACCACAACTATGGCGACGGTATGGATTGCTACAAGGTGGGTAAGACTCTTGGTGGCGGCGCGTCGGCACCTTTCATCAACGACACACTCTGGCTGAGTCGCAACTACACCACCTACCAAACCTTGGAGAATGGTCCTATCCGCACTTCGGTTAAGCTGACTTATGCTCCATTCAAGGCGGGTGACAAGCAGGTATCGCTCACCAAGATTATCACTCTCGATGCCGGCTCATACTTCAACTGCATTGAGAATATCTACTCGGGCGATTTCGACAAGCTGCCCGTAGCAGCAGGCTTTATCCGCCACAATGTTAAGGCTCTTTCGGTTAGCGAAAATAACCTTTCGTTTATGGAGGAGGCATCCGACACCAAGCAGCCCGAGGTTGATGGCGACATCTACTTCGGTGTTATCCTGCCCGGCGCAGAGTTCCGTGCCGAGGAGGCAGGTCACGCCGTAGCTATTGCCTCGGCTACAAATGGTGAGAGTCTGGTATATTATGCCGGTTCCGGCTGGAGCAATGGCGATATTATCGATATGCCTCACTGGATGGCAATCGTTGAGCAGGCTACCGCCTCAATCCTCACCCCGCTGGAGGTAACTATCAAGTAAACAACAAGATAGCGACAAACATCCCAAAGAAGCCGACCGAAAAGGTTGGCTTCTTTTATGTTTAACCTATGATAGGCTAACTGCAGCAGTTGTTAAACCTACAGTCAGCAACGTTTTTTTTGATTTTAGACGAGTAAATTTTGTGCTAACGAAGATTGCCGAGGATGGGACATATTTGGCATATTTTCCATTCTCGGCAAGCAAGGCAGTGCAAAATTTACCGCATATAAATCGAAAAACGAGCGAGTCCCCTACGCACAAAACGAAACAATCAACCGAACACTCCCCCAAAACCCCACAACGACAAATAGATGCAATACAGGACTCGAACGGCGGCAGAAGCCGAGAGCAGACCAAATAGGGAGGGAATGGGCAGATAACCGAAGGTTTAGAAGATTTATTGATGGCTATTGCCAAACTTGTTTGAGGAATAGAACATCAATAAATTTTCGTAGTTGCGTGAGCAACACTGCACATTCTCACACTATGCAGACAAGTCTGCCGAGGCGATACAAGCTGAGCGAGTCCCCTACGCACAAAAAAACGGATAACCTTTTCAGATTATCCGTTTTCTGCGGTGCGTAGGGGACTCGAACCCCTGACCCCGTGCGTGACAGGCACGTATTCTAACCAGCTGAACTAACGCACCGTTTGCTGATTGCAGGTGCAAAGATAAATATAAATTCTGATTTAGCAATAGCTTTATTACTTTTTTTACATTTTTTTTACACTCTGCCTATTTCCAGCCGCCTGAAAGGAGGTCAGATTATCTAAAATCTATAAGCTCATAGGAAGGATACAACTTCGACGAAAAACTCTTGAGGGGAGTTGAACTGCTCGCAATGGAGTTTACCCTAATCGACACCTGCTGCGAGTCGGCATTATAGTTCAGCGACAGGGGCTGCATATCGGAAGTACGTATTTTAAGGTCGATGACTCCCTGAGACTTAGTTGCAGGCTCGAGACGCACAGTAGCACTACCCTGCTGCTCGGAAAGGAGCTGGTGGGTGTAGCCACTATCGAGCAATCTGAATGCCTTGGTGGGATTGGTGAGTATGTTGCGCGACGAGGGGTCAACGTTATCTATTATCACTTCACGCTTTTCGGGGTCAACCTCGTATCTGACCTTTCCGTCACAATATACCTCGGCAGCTCCCACTTTTAGGAAGTAGCTCTCGCCACGCACCTCATAGTAGCCCTCAATTTGTGAGCCTTGAATATCGACCAAAAAATCGACTCTATAGCCACCGAGCGAGGCAACATATCTCTCGACACCACCGAGCAACTCAGAGGAGCGAGAAGAGGCAAAGCATGGCAGGGAAAGGAGTGTCAGCAGAGCCGACAAGCAAAACATATAAACAGCTTTAACCATTGACTATAAAGGTTTTAGAATACGCCCAACTCTTGGAGTTTTGCCTCAAGAGTTGGCATATCGTGAATAAGTACATCGCGCGGCTTGGCTCCGATTTGAGGACCTACGATTCCAGCTTGTTGGAGTTGTGTGACGATACGACCTGCACGGTTGAATCCCACCTCATAGTTACGCTGAATCATCGAGACGGTGATTGATCCGTGTTCTACTGCTGCGCGAGCAATCTCGGCAAACTTAGAGTCGATTTTCATAGCCTTACCCGACTCCATATCGCCACCCGACGAGCCACCAAAGTCGCCATCACCCGAGTCGGGAGTGTAGTCGGGCAACGAGTATGCCGAGGGGTAGCCCTGTTGCTGGGAGATATACTTGACGATACGCTCCACCTCGGGGGTATCGACAAAGGCGCACTGCACACGGGTAAGCTCGCCACCATTGGTAAAGAGCATATCGCCCCTGCCTATCAGAGTCTGCGCACCGGGCTGGTCGATGATTGTACGCGAATCGACCATCTGCATCACGCGGAAAGCTATACGCGCGGGGAAGTTGGCTTTGATACCTCCGGTGATAACCCTCACATCGGGACGCTGTGTCGCAATTATTAGGTGGATACCCACCGCACGTGCCTTTTGAGCCAGACGCATAACAGGACGCTCGACCTCCTTAGCAGTCATTATCAGGTCGGCAAACTCGTCAATAATAACTACGATGTAGGGCAAGAATCTGTGTCCCTTCGGAGGTGGCAGACGGCGAGCCACAAACTTGTTGTTATACTCGACAATATTTCGCGCACCCGCCTTCTTACAGAGCTGCAGACGCTCCGACATCTCCTGCTCCAGAGCGTGGAGGGTATAGACTGCCTTCTTGGGGTCGGTGATGATGGCATCATCCTCGGACTCCATCTTGGCAAGGAAGTGTTTCTCCAAACCTGCATAGGTCGAGAACTCGACCATCTTGGGGTCAATCATCACAAACTTAAGCTCAGCAGGATGCTTGGTGTAGAGCAACGAAGTTATGATGGCATTAAGACCCACCGACTTTCCTTGACCGGTAGCACCTGCCACCAGAAGGTGGGGAGCCTTTGCCAAGTCGAAGACAAAGTTGGTGTTCTGAATGGTGCGACCGATAACTATGGGAAGCTCCATCTTGGCATTCTGGAACTCGGGCGAACATATTGACGAGTACATCGGAACCGTCTGCTTGTTCTCATTAGGCACCTCAATTCCAATCGTACCCTTACCGGGGATGGGGGCAATGATACGAATACCTCGCGCTTCGATAGATTGCGCAATATCATTCTCGAGTCCCTGAATCTTAGATATTTTCACACCATCTGCCTGACGAATTTCATAGAGCGTAACGGTAGGTCCCGAGGTGGCATGTATGCTCTTGATGGGAATACCGAAGTTAAGCAGTGTCTCCTCGATTTTACTCTTCTTACGGAAAATCTCTTCATCAGTGACCTTCGCCGTGGAGGTATAGTTCTCCAACAGACCGGGAGTGGGCTTTGCGTAGTTAATCAAATCCTTCATAGGATCGTAGAGTATGGTGGGTATCTCCTCGGGAGGGATGGTCTTTACCTCATTCTCCGTAACGGTTACAACCACTCCACCGGTCTTGGAAGCAACGGTCGGCTCATTGTCGGCAGGCTCCTGCTCATCAGACTGCTCATCGTCTATCGGAACCTCGACAAATCCCTCCCCATTATCAGGATTAAAGCCTTGAGGCTCAAACACTTGTTCGCCCTGCTCAAAAGATGGGAGTGGAGGTTCGGATTCAGCAACAGGCTCGATAGGCACCTCGACAAACGGAGGCTGAGGTTCGCTCTGACGCTCGCTACGGGTCACTGCGGGGCTATTATACTCCATCTCACGAATACCCTGTTCCAGTTCGTCCATACTCACCTCACGAATACCGCTATAATCCTCACTTGTGGGATATCTGCTGATACTTATCTCGGGAGTTGGTGGGTTCTGGGGTTCAGCTTCCGGCTTAGTTGCAAGTTGCTGAGCTACCTCTTTTATTTCCGGAGTGAGGGCTGGCTGAGTCTCCTCGGCTTCGGGCAACACAACTCTCTGCTGCTCCACTCCTTGCGCCTCGGCACTGATTTCGGCTTGGGGCTTAGGCTCGGGAGCAGTTTGTTCACCGGCTGTTGTGCGCTGAAGGATATTATCTACGGGCTGAGCAATCTTCCTGCCCCAGCTATTTACCGTATTGATAAAGTTGCGATTGATAAAGACTCCGAGCAGTATCCACCCGACAACCAAAAAGATGGTAATACCCACTGAGCCAATCATTCCATCGAGCAGCTGCACGAGCAGATTTCCAAAGTCGCCACCTGCGCCGGAGGTAAACAATCGCCAACCCGTAAAGCCCATAGTCAGGGAGCCAAGCAGAAGCATAAGCAGCATGCTCAGCAGCGCGTGGTTGAAGATAAACTTACAACGAATAATCCTCACACCCAACATCATAACTATTATTGGGATGATGATTCCGAACAATCCGAACGAACTGCCCATAATAGTTTGGGCGAGCCATGCACCCAAATAGCCACACGGATTATTCACCGAACGACCCACATCATCGGCTCCGCCACTTAGGGCACGAAGCACACTGAAATCGTTTTGCCAATCTCTTAAATAGAAGAAAGCCGAGGCAAAGGCAAATACGCCTATGAAGAATAGGGCAAGACCCAAAGCCCAACGCAGGCTATCGCCGTTTGTGCGCTCTTGAGCTGCCGCTGCTGTATTACTCTTTGTTGTTTTAGCCATAACTCAACTATTGATTAGATGGTTAGTTTGCATTTGAAGGCTATCGCATAATAGTCTCGGCCTTCTGCACTATCTTTTGACGATACTCCTCGTCAGCAAATGTCACAAATTCGAGTGTCAGCTCTGGGCCACACTTACGGAGCAGACCTGCCTCATCGAGTAGTTGTCGTGTGCGACGGGCAACGGCAGGCGACGGGTCAACAATATCGACACTGTGACCTGCCACAACCCTCTCAATCACACCCTTGAGGAAAGGATAATGGGTACAACCCAACACTATCTGGTCGGCACCCTGCTCCAAAAGCGGTTCGACAACTCCCCTTACAAGCTCCAACGCCTGCGGACTATCCTCACCATTACGCTCGACAATCTCGACAAAGCCTCTGCCCGGCACAGCCAAGACCTCAATATCCTCGCCATAGCGCGCTGCCGTACGTCTGAATAAATCGCCATCAAGACTGCGCTCGGTGGCAAGTACAGCCACTACCCTGCTACGAGTATTCAGACATGCGGGCTTAACCGCCGGCTCCATGCCGACAATCGGAATATGAGAGTACTTATCGCGCAACATATCGATAGCTGCTGCCGTAGCCGTATTGCAAGCAACCACCACAATTTTACAGCCCATATCCACCAAACGGCCCACCGCTTGATTGGCAAGGTACGCAATCTGCTCCTTGGGGCGATTTCCATAGGGACAGTTGGCTCCATCACCAAGATAGACAAGCGACTCGCAGGGCAAGAGTCTGCGCAACTCGCGCCACACCGACAGCCCGCCAAGTCCCGAATCATAGACCCCAATTGGCGAAGAGGCACTTATCGTTTTATATGTTGAACTATCTGCCATATTAGTTCTCTATCCGATTCTACACTGTCACAATCCAAACGCAATGCGGCCCTCTCGTAGTATGGACGACGCGAGGCTATATCCCCACTCATAAACTCCACCAGCTGCTCATCGCTCAGTCCACGAAGTCGAGGTCTGCGCTGACGACCATAGGGCGAGAGACGCGAGGCAATACTCTGAGCCGAGCGGTCGATAAAGATGGTCAACCCCGAAGAGTTCATTCGCTCCATATTATCCGACCAAATGGGCAACCCTCCGCCCGTAGATATAATCATCGGCTCCGAAGAGGAAATCAGCCGGTCTATAATCTCGCGCTCGAGTCGGCGAAAATGCTCCTCACCCTCGTAACAGAAGATATCGCTTACCGAAGCCCCTTCAAGTCGTTCTGCTTCGGAATCGGTATCGACAAACTGCCACCCTATACGATTGGCAAGACGGCGAGCAAGGGTACTCTTTCCGCACCCCATATATCCCACAAGGAATATCTTATTATACTCTGCCATCTAACCTTTGAAGGTTTAGAAGAGGTTTAACTGCTCGGGATCGACAATCACATCGTCATCGGGGTCAATCTCCACAGGCTCAACCGAGTTGCTTTGCAAAGTCTTTACATTAACAACGGGTAACTCTACCGACTCCACATCGCCCATATCCAAAGGCTCGACATCCTCTTCCGGCTCATCACCCGACTGAGGGTGGTTATCAACCTCCGGCTCGATGAACTTGAGTGTTGCCACATCGTAGTTCGACAGACGCTTACCCTTAGCTCGGTGACTCTTAATGCCCACAAACTCATCGACATCAATCTCCTCCTCGGGGCGGGTCGAGTGGGCGCCCTTGAACGTAAGTTTTAACTTAGCACCAACCTTATCCGTGATGGCAACAAACGATGCCTGCTGCTCCTCGTCGAGGAAGAACTGCATCTTATCGCTCATCTCGGGCTTAAAACGCTTCAGATAGTAGTATTGTTGCTGTCCATCCCAATAGCAAACGCTAAATGTTGCCTTGGGGTCGAACTTCTCTACGCACACCGTCTCATCAGGGAAGTGCTGTCCCAAGTCGTAACCCGCTATGTAATAGAGGTTTTTGGTGGTCCAAACGATTATCTTGTCATCGCCCTTGAACTCGCCAAGCAGCTCGCCTCTGCCATCGGCATTAAGGCGTCTTACATCCTCGTCATACCATATATTCTGACCGCCGAGAGTCGATGTTCCTTTCTCCTTGAGGACAAGTTTATGTATGCCGTAGCGCGAGAAGAGGTTGCCTTGGCTCTGTCTGCCCTTGATTGCAAGTGTCGAGAAATCCAAATCGACAATCACCTTCTTCAGGCGCGGACGAGGCTTGAAATAGACCTTCAACACCTCAGCCTCACCATTGGGGTTGACCGACATATAGATAATCTCGCTCTTGGGTGTACCCTTGGTTATATCATACTCCTTATCGCGTGTAATAGACTTTATCGGACAACGTTTCATCATTATCGGTCCGTTCTTACCATCACGATAGAGTATGTTGTAAATCGTGCGCTCGTCGTTGCGACGGAAAATGCCGATATAGTAGATACCCTTATCGAAGAATGCCTTTTCGCTCACCTTGGTTATAGTGTAGCGACCATCCTTGGTAAAGACAATCACATCGTCCATATCCGAGCAGTCGCAAACGAACTCCGAATCCTTCATCGCCTTGCCTATGCCATAGAAGCCCTCTGCCCTATCGACATAGAGCTTGGCATTGGTGACAGCAACCTTAGTCACCTCGATTGAGTCGAACGAGCGAATCTCGGTCTTGCGCTCTCTACCCTCGCCATACTTCTGCTTGATACGCTCATAGTAGGCAATGGTATATTCTGTCAGGTGCTTGAGGTTGTGAGCCACCTCCTTCGCCTCTTTCTCTATGGCTTTAATTTCATTATCTGCCTTCTCCGTATCGTAACGCGAGATACGGATAAACTTAAGCTCGGTGAGTCGCTGCACATCCTCCAACGTAACCTCGCGACGGAGCAACTTCTTGAATGGCTCCAGACCCTTATCCACAGCCTCGTAAGCCTCCTCACGACTCTTACAACCCTCGATAAGCTGATAGAGTTTATTCTCGATAAATATCTTCTCTAAAGATGCTGCGTGCCAAGCCTGCGAAAGCTCCTCCAGACGAATCTCAAGCTCCTTGCCAAGCAGATGGCGGGTGTGGTCTGCCGAGCGACGCAAAATCTCGCTCACTCCAAGGAAGTGAGGACGCTCCTGATAGATAACACAAGCGTTGGGCGAGATTGAGACCTCACAATCGGTAAAGGCATAGAGTGCATCGATAGTCTTATCCGACGACTCATCGTTAGCCACCTGAATAATAATCTCGACCTTCTCTGCCGTATTGTCGTCAACCCTCTTAATCTTGATTTTACCCTTATCGTTAGCCCTCTTAATAGACTCCTTTATCGACTCCGAAGTTGTGGTAAAGGGAATCTCGGTGATGGCAAGTGTACGCTTATCAATCTTCGAAATGCGCGCACGCACCTTAACAGCACCTCCTCTCAGACCATCGTTATAGCGCGTTACATCCATCATACCTCCCGTAGGGAAATCGGGATAGAGCTGGAAATCTTCACCCCTAAGGTAGGCAATGGCAGCAGAGATAAGCTCGTTGAAGTTGTGGGGCAGAATCTTCGACGACAGACCGACAGCAATACCATCGGCTCCTTGAGCCAACAGTAACGGGAACTTGATGGGTAGGGTCACAGGCTCCTCCTTACGTCCGTCGTAAGAGAGCATCCACTCCGTTGTCTTGCGGTTATAGACCACATCCAAAGCAAACTTCGAGAGGCGAGCCTCGATATAACGGGCAGCCGCAGCCTCGTCGCCGGTAAGGATATTACCCCAGTTTCCCTGACAATCAATCAGCAGGTCTTTCTGTCCGAGCTGCACCAAGGCATCCTTGATTGACGCATCGCCGTGGGGGTGATACTGCATAGTCTGTCCCACGACGTTTGCCACCTTGTTATACCTGCCGTCATCAACCTGCTTCATTGCGTGAAGAATACGTCGCTGAACGGGCTTCAGACCATCCTCGAGGTGGGGTACGGCACGTTCGAGGATAACATACGAGGCGTAGTCCAAAAACCACGTCTTATACATACCCGTCAGCTTATGCACATTGCCCTCGTCGCCCATCAGACGGTCGAACTTCGACTGCTTTTGAGGCTCACGACTCGCGGCATCGTCCACCTGCAACTCCTCGTTTTCGATTATATCTCTTTGGTCACTCATAATGAGTTATCTGCTTTTCAAATTTTCAACTCCTAATTTCCAAAATCCTCTACCGAATCCTTCTCGATGCGCAGGTTATTGATAATGAAGCCCTGACGCTCAAAAGTATTCTTTCCCATATAGAACTCCAACATATCGTGAATGGGGTCATCTTTTGTCAGGCGCACCTTATCCAAACGCATCGTCTCGCCAATAAAGTTCTTGAACTCATCTGACGAAATCTCGCCAAGACCCTTAAAGCGGGTAATCTCGGCCGTGGCTCCACACTTCTCGATAGCCTTCACACGCTCCTCGTCGGAGTAGCAGTAGAAGGTCTGCTTCTTGTTTCTGACGCGGAAGAGCGGTGTCTGAAGTATGTATAGGTGACCCGAACGAATCACATCGGGGAAGAACTGAAGGAAGAACGAGGTGAGCAACAGACGAATGTGCATACCATCCACATCGGCATCGGTAGCAATGATAACCTTGTTGTAGCGCAGGTTATCCATATCCTCCTCGATATTGAGTGCCGCCTGCAAGAGGTTAAACTCCTCATTCTCATAGACAACCTTTTTGGTCAAACCGTAGCAGTTCAGCGGTTTACCTCTGAGCGAAAAGACAGCCTGAGTTCTCACATCGCGACTCGCCGTAATGGAACCCGATGCCGAATTACCCTCGGTTATGAATATCATCGACTGCTCGGCAAGCTCGTGTTTGTCGGTTAGGTGAATCTTACAGTCGCGTAACTTACGGTTGTTGAGCGAGACCTGCTTGGCAGCCTCGCGCGCCTTCTTCTGCACACCCGAGATAGCCTTACGCTCCTTCTCATTCTCGACAATCTTTCGCTGAATAGCTTGAGCCACCTCGGGATTCTTATAGAGGAAATCGCCCAGCTGCTTCTGCAAGAAGTCGATTACGAAGTTTCTCACCGTGGGACCATTCTTACCCATATCTCTGGAGCCGAGCTTTGTCTTGGTCTGCGACTCGAAGATGGGTGCCGAAACCTTAAGCGAAATGGCAGCAATTACCGATGTGCGAATATCCGAGGGGTCGTAATCCTTATGATAGAACTCCTTAAGGGTCTTTACTATCGCCTCTCTGAAGGCTGCCTGATGGGTTCCGCCCTGCGAAGTATATTGACCATTCACAAACGAGAAATAACTCTCGCCATAGCCCGTGCCGTGGGTCAGTGCCACCTCGATATCCTCGCCCGAGAGGTGAATGGGCGAATAGATGGGCTGGTCGGTCAGATGCTCGTTGAGCAGGTCCAACAGACCATTCTTCGACGAATAGCTCTGACCATTGAGCTTAATCGTAAGACCCTTATTCAGGTAGGTGTAGTTCTTGACCAGCTGCTCTACATACTCGAGGTTGTAGTTATACTCGCCAAATATCTCCTCATCGACCTTGAACTGAATGAGTGTTCCGTTCTTCTCCGGCACACCACTCTCCCAACGGTCGCTCTGCTCCTCACCCTTCGCAAAATAGACCGTATGAGCCTCGCCATCACGCACCGAACGCGCCATAAACTCCGACGAGAGGTAGTTCACAGCCTTAACACCCACACCATTCAGTCCTACGGTCTTTTTGAATGCCGAGTTCTGCTCGTCATCGTCATACTTACCGCCCGTATTCATCACACTGACAGCTGCCGAGAGCGCACCCAAAGGTATGCCTCGACCATAGTCGCGCACCGTAACAGTCTTGCCCTCAACCGTAATCTCAATCTGGCGACCGTGACCATTCATATACTCATCGATAGAGTTGTCGGTAACCTCCTTGATAAGCACATAAATACCATCGTCAGACTGCGTTCCATCGCCCAACTTGCCGATATACATACCGGGACGCAGACGCACGTGTTCGCGGGGCGATAGGGTCTTTATCGCCTCGTCGCCATAATTGGCATTATTGCTATTTGTCAACAAATCTGACATAACTTATCTTTTGCTATTCACTTTTTTGCAAATATTCCACTTTCAATGACTCTCTATGCTCTGATACGCGAAAGCTCCTCTGTCATAAGTTCCTGCACCTGCTGCGCCATCAGCTTGGGGTCGGTCGAGAGTACCTGCTCGCTTGAAATGGGCTTCTGGATGCTGATGGTTATGGTGTTACGCCAGTTAAACTTAAGACCCGAGGTCAAGCTCTTGGTTCCGTCAAAAACAATGGGAAGAATCTCTACTCCGTTCTGATGTGCCAAGTCGAAAGCTCCGACCTTGAAACGCTGAATCTCTCCCGACTTGGAACGAGTACCCTCGGGGAAGATGGCAATCGACACACCTCGATTAAGCCACTTTCGACCCTCATCGAGCAACTGCTGGTGAGCCTCGGCTGCCCTACCACGATTGATGCAGATATCGCCATGAAGTCTGAGGAACTGACCAAAGAATGGAATCTTAAAGACCTCGCGCTTCGACACCCAACGGAAGTTGAGCATCACAAAGTAGAGCGACGGTATATCGACCATCGACTGATGGTTCATCACAATAACATAACGCTTCTTCTTATCGACATTCTCCATACCACTGATTTTATACCTCCAGCAAGGAGCAAGACGCAAGAAGGCAATAACAGCCGCTCGCGAGAGTTCGTGAACAATGCGACGAGGCTTATCAAAGGGATAGGTCAGCACAAGTGCAACAGCCGACACAACAAGCAGTAAGATACAGAGTATCAGTACATAGATGTAGTATAAAAATGTAAATACCATACAATTATTTGTTATCGTTAAACGGTTTACTTTCAATCTCACAAGCCCTCAACATTTCACAAATGGGGATAAGGAGTTCAATTTTGCAAAAATAGCGATTTTCAACGAAAAATGCCAATTTCAGCCTCGAAAGTTATTAACAATTTTACCCTCGGATGAATTTCTACACGTTGTTGGATTACTGATATATTTTTTCTATCTTTGTAAAGATTATAAAGCAGTTAGTATTCTATCAGTTCTGTCACTAACCTTAAAGGGAGGTTCTATAAATTAATCCATTGTTAATCAGTGTATTATTTTGTATAT
>CAZFQU010000028.1:0-25411 GCA_964521245.1 uncultured Alistipes sp.
TTGACCAATAATCAAAAACCGCCCCTATTTTATGTACTATTTTGACCAATAAGCCTGAAAGGCTGTATTCACAATACCGAAGAGCCTGTCTAACTTTTATTTGTTAGACAGGCTCTTTGCTTGGTTGGTTTGCGGAGAGGACGAGATTCGAACTCGTGGTACCCTAATCAGGTACGTCGGTTTAGCAAACCGGTGGTTTCAGCCACTCACCCACCTCTCCGTTCACTCACATTTGGGTTTCTCTCCAAATGGGTGTGCAAATATAGAATCTTTTTGGCTAATTACAAAATTATATGCCTAAAATTTTTTATCTTTGTAGAGATTTAACCCGAAAATGACAAAATAAACCTATCTTTTGAGTAATGTGCAGAGTCAAGTTAGCTACAATATTATGCCTATTGCTGATGATGGTTGTACCTATCAAAGCGCAACCTCGCTACGAAAATCGCTTTACCGAGTCGCTCGGTGATGTGCTAAGGGGGTTGGAAGAGCAATTCGGAGTTCAGATTCAGGCTCGTTTTTTTCAGCCCGACACTGTCGAACTCAGCTATGCATCTTCGCGGCTCAGACCCTATTCTTTGGAGGAGTCGCTCGATAACATTTCGCGTGCATTGGATCTCAAATACTCTAAGCGAGGAGAAGGAAAGTATCGTATCGAACCCTATGAGTATTATCGACGAGGGGTGGATGATGGCAGGAAATTGCTTGAGTGGCTTGAAAGCAAGCACCGCACACTGGAGGAGTGGGATGAGCGTCGTTGTGACCTGCTCGCTCAGGTTCGCAAGATGCTCGATATGGAGTCGCTATATGCACTTTTGCCCGATAAGTGTGATGTTAAACTTGGCAAGCTAAGAACTTTTGATGGCTATACGACCCAGAACTTTGTGATGCGTAGCGTCGATAGTGTCTATTTTTCGGGTACGATATACGCCCCCAAAGCAGGTAAAAAAACTAAGCCTCTTATCATCTCGCCATCGGGTCATTGGGAGGGAGGCAGGATGCGCCCCGACCAGCAACTCAGAATGGCAACCTTTGCGCGTATGGGAGCTGTGGCTGTGGATTTCGATATTGTGGGGTGGGGAGCCTATGCCCATACTCTCTCGTTTCCTCACCACGACCCCAGAGCTATGCGTATGCAGCTGTTGTGGGCAGAGCAGACTTTGGATTGGATTTTAAGCCATAGAACTGATATTGACCCCGAGCGTATAGCTGCCACGGGTGGGTCGGGCGGTGCAACACACTCTCTGTTGTTGGCAATCATCGACCAACGAGTCAGGGTACTTGCGCCCGTTGTCCACTTGGTCTCGCACTTCGATGGTGGATGCGAGTGTGAGAGTGCTGTGCCTGTTACCGGAGTGTGTGGCGGAAGTTGTATGCCCGAGTTGTTGGCTGCCGCGATGGCTCCACGCAGCGTACTTGTCGTAAGCTCGGGTGGCGATTGGACCGCCTCCTATCCACACCTTGAATATCCATTCCTCAAAGGCATATGGAAGCTCTATGGTAGGGCAGATAATATCAGAAATGCTCACTTCGAGAAGGAGGGACACGACTACGGCAAGAATAAACGCAGGGTTGTCTATGAGTTTTTTGCCTCGGTGTTGGGTCTCGATATACAGAAGGCAGACGAACGGAAAGTGGTGGTGCAACCATCCTTGTCATTTGAGGAGTAGCTGAGAGCTAAAGGTCTAAAAACGTGAGCGATATAGGGTCAGATGGGTCGCAGGGAATATTTTGATGTGGGCGGGATTGACGAAAAATCCATAAATAGCAACAAAAAATCCACGTGCGCTATATTATATATAGGTAAATTTGTTCCCAATGATAGACCTTGTTGCCTTTTTTGAGAATAAAACAACTAAAACTAAAATACTATGAACCTTAGACAGACCCTTTTTGGTGCGTTGGCACTTGTTTTCGTTGGTTGTCAGACAACCTCGTCACCGGGTGATATGCTCGGTCAGGATTTCTATTCCAATCTCCCGTTCGAGATGGAGAGTGTGGCTCGCCCCTCAATTCCCGCGCGAGAACTTTCGCCTGTAGATTTTGGCGGAGTTGGTGATGGCATTTTCGACAATACGGAGGCATTCCGCCTTACAATCGAGGCTCTCAGTCAAGAGGGTGGCGGTAGGGTTATGATACCGCGAGGTGTGTGGTTCACCGGTCCCATTGCCTTGAAGGATAATATCGAGTTGCACCTCGACGCCAATGCCATCCTCCTGTTCAGCAACAACACGGAGGACTATCCGCTAATCCAGACCACATTCGAGGGTCTGAATACTTGGCGTTGTGTATCGCCCATTATGGCTCACGGTCTGAAAAATATTGCCATTACGGGTAAGGGTATTGTCGATGGAAATGGCGATGCTTGGCGAGCAGTAAAGCGCGGAAAAATGGCACCCGACGATTGGCGTAAGCTTGTTAAGGAGGGTGGCATACTCTCCGACGACGAGCAGACGTGGTATCCCTCGGAGAGCTATATGTTTGGTGCCACCACAGGCTCCGACCAGAATGTATCTACGTGGGCTAAGACCAAAGAGGATTTCGAACGTATGCACGACTTCCTGCGTCCGGTTATGGTGTCGATTCACAGCTGCGAAAATGTACTCTTGGAGGGCGTTACGTTCCAAAATTCGCCTGCGTGGAATATCCACCCCGCGATGTGTAAGAATCTGATTGTCAACGATATCTTTGTGCGTTGCCCGTGGTATGCCCAGAATGGTGACGGTATCGACGTGGAGTCGTGTAAGAATGTTGTCATCACCAATTCGGTCTTTGATGTGGGTGATGATGGTATCTGCATCAAGAGCGGTAAGGACGAGGCTGGTCGCAAAAGAGGTATCCCCTGCGAGAATATCATTGTCGATAATTGTGCCGTATTCCACGGCCACGGAGGTTTTGTCGTAGGCAGTGAGATGTCGGGCGGTGTTCGCAATGTGTGGGTTTCGAACTGCAAATTCTCGGGAACCGACGTGGGTCTGAGATTTAAGTCCACACGAGGCAGAGGCGGTGTTGTGAGCAACATCTATATCCGCGATATTGCGATGAACGATATTGCTACCGAACCACTTTTGTTCGACCTCTTCTATGGCGGTAAGTCGGCTTCGGAGGCTCTTGCCGATGGCGATGAGGCTGAAGCTACCGACTTGGCTCTTAAGAAGGTTGATGAGACTACACCTCAGTTCCGCGATATCTTCATTCAGGATGTGTGGTGCAATGGTGCGCGTCGAGCAATGCTCTTCAATGGTCTGCCCGAGATGAATGTCGAGAATGTGACCCTTGACAGAGTGAGTATTCGTGCCGATTTGGGCGCACAGATTAACGAATCGACAGACGTAAGACTTACCGATGTGACTGTATATCCTGCTAAGGGCGAGGCACTTATGATGAATAACGTTAAGAATGTTAAGGTCGAGAACTTCTCCTGTCCCGAGGGTCTGAAGCAGGCACTGAAGGTAACAGGCAGCCGTAATCAAGGTGTTGAGGTCAGCTCGCCTCAAATCACCGATTCGAACAGCTATTTCAGCCCTCGCGCTGCTGCTCAGGTTAAGTTGCAGTAGCCCCCCCCCTAAAGGTCAGATAGGTTAATTATAGAGAACGAAAAATACAACGATTATGAAGTATCTAAGATTGTTATTCCTCTTTGCAGCCCTGCTTATGGTGGGTTGCTCCTCGTCGGGTGATGAGCCTCAGCCTGAGCCCCAGCCTACACATAAACTCTCGACACCGATGTTAACACTTTCGCTTGCCAACAATCAGGCAACCATCAGATGGACTGCCGTCGAAGGTGCCAAGCAATATGAGTGGGAGCTTTCGGCAAATCAAACCGAGACTACAACGGGAACAACTCGCATAACCAATAAGGTTGTTGAACTTGCTATTGGTGCGAGCTATACCTTCCGTGTGAGAGCCATTGCCGAGAATAGTGCGCAGTATTTAGACTCCGAGTGGTCGGAGCAGTTGACTCTGACGAGTAATATGCTCATGGCTCCCGAGCCAAAATTGGTCGAGGGGTCGCTTACGGCTACCGAAGTCCAGTTCGAGTGGCAGGCAGTGAGCAATGCCCAAAAGTATGGTTGGGAGTTGCTCGATTACAATAGTTCGGAAAAGCTTTTCGAGGGCGAAGTCGAGGAGTGTAAAGTTACGGTCGGAGGACTTGAGCATAGCCATCGCTATCGTTTCAGAGTCAAGGCTTTGGGCGATTCTAAGAACTATCAATCCTCCTCTTTCTCGTCGTTTGTCGATATTACTACCCGTACCATTGAACCTCTCTCGGTGCCTCAGCCCCGACTTTCGGCAATATCGGTGGGCGAGGTGACCTTCACTTGGGAGCAGGTGGAGTATGCAGTGGCGTATGGCTACGAGCTCTACCGTGAGAGCATATCTTCCGAGGCTGTGTTGTCGGCTCAGTGTGAGCAGCCGAGTGTGACCATCTCCTCGCTCGAAGAGGGGGTAACCTACCTCTTCAGAGTCAAGTCTATATCTTCACCCGATGATTCCTATGCTTCGGACTCCGAGTTCTCGGATGTTGTGAGCTTCACCACCCGCAAGGAGGGTAGTGTTGACTTTGGGCTGCCACTCTCTACCGAGACCGATGGTAAGCCTCGTGCCTTCCCCGGTGCTGAGGGTGGCGGTATGTATGTTACGGGAGGTCGTGGAGGCAAGGTGCTTCACGTCACCACATTGGAGGATACGGGTAACGAAGGTTCGCTGCGCTGGGCAATTAACCAGTCGGGAGCCAGAACCGTTGTCTTTGATGTGGCAGGTACCATCCAACTTCGCAGCAACCTCACAATCAAGAATGGCAACCTCACCATTGCGGGTCAGACTGCTCCGGGTGATGGTATCTGTTTGCGTGACTATACGGTTAATATCAATACCGACAATGTTATTATTCGCTATATGCGTTTCCGTCTGGGTGATGAGACTAAGCAGGAGAATGATGCTATATGGAGTCGTTACCATAAGAACATAATCCTCGACCACTGCTCGATGACGTGGGCAACCGACGAGTGTGCATCGTTCTATGCCAACCAGAACTTTACCATGCAGTGGTGTATTGTGGGCGAGTCGCTCAGAACGTCGATTCACACCAAGGGAAACCACGGCTATGGCGGTATCTGGGGTGGTAAGAATGCTTCGTTCCATCATAACCTGCTGACTTGTAACGATAGCCGTAACCCGCGTATCGACCATCCTATAGTTTACGATAGCTATCTGCAGACCCATCGAGGAAATGTCGATGTGCGTAATAATGTGATATACAATTGGGGTAGCAATACGACCTATGGTGGCGAGGGTGGCTGGTTTAATATGGTGGGTAACTACTATAAGCCCGGTCCCGCCTCCTCGAAGCGCAACTACTTTGTCGATGCTTATGCCATCTACGACGGCATCGACCGCAACTATCCGCGCCTTTATATGATGGGCAACTATCACGCGGGCGATTATGCCACCATCAATTCCGACCAGTGGAGTGGTATCTATTGGCATAATGGTCAGGATGTTGGCGATGTGACGGGTGCAAAGAAGAGCCAACTGCAGCCTGTGCTTTATGATGATAGTCAGACCTGCTATGTGACAACCCATTCGGCTGAAGATGCTTACGATGCTGTGCTGAGCTATGTCGGTGCTTCGCTTAAGAGAGATGCTGTCGATGTGCGACTGACGAGCGATGCACGCCTCGGCAGAGCCACCTATACCGACGGCGGTAATGGTTCGAAGAATGGTATTATCGACACGCAGAGTGCTGTCGGCGGTTGGCCTACGCTGACTGCAACCGACGAGCAGATAATCTGTGCATCGGTCGATACCGACAAGGATGGTATTCCCGACTATTATGAGAACCTATTCGGACTTGATAGCTCGAATCCGGCTGATGCTCAGCTCTTTACGCTCGATACGGTCTATTCCAACTTCGAGGTCTATCTCCACTATCTGGTTAAGGATATTACCCTCAAGCAGATAAAGTATGGCACTTACACCTCGTTACAATAACCTTACTGAAGGGATGTTCTATAAATTAGTAAAATAGATATTTCTTTATCGGGGGGGCTATATTTCGGTCGCTTTTGAATTTATTTTGATATCTTTCTCATCTTTCCTTAGTCATAATGCTCGCATTACTCCTAAAGGAATAGATGAAAAATCTGCTCAAGGTAATCTTCAAAATCAACTCGACCTAATTTACAGAACCTCCCTTAACCCAAAACAACTCAAGGCGATGAAGCGACTTTTATTACTTATGCTTGTGTGCTTTTTAAGCATGGAGTCTTCCTCTCAAACCATCTTTTTGGTGGGCGATTCTACCTGTGCCAACAAGAAGCTCGATAAGGAAAATCCCGAGCGAGGCTGGGGACAACTCTTCTCGGCATTGGTTGACTCTACACTCAGGGTGGATAACCATGCGGTGAATGGTCGCTCCACAAAGTCTTTTAGGACTGAGGGTCGTTGGCAGAGGGTGATGGATTTGACCCGCGAAGGCGATTATGTATTTATCCAATTTGGACATAACGACCAGAAAATCAGCGACTCTACGCGCTATGCTTCGCCTGATGATTATGCCGAAAATCTGCGTCAGTATGTTCGTGAGGTAAGACAAAAGGGAGCGCATCCGGTATTGCTTACACCCATTATGCGTCGCCATTGGGCTGATGGCAAACTCGAAGATAAGCACGGCGACTATCCCGAGAGGATGATTCAGGTGGCTAATCAGGAACAGGTGCCGCTGATTGATATGGAGTCTATCACACGCCATTGGCTTTTGGAACTTGGCGACCAAAAGTCGAAATCCTGCTTTATGAATATCGAGGCGGGAGTATGCCCACTCTATCCCGACGGAAAGATTGATAATACTCACCTTAACGTGCGTGGCGCACATCAGGTGGCACAAATGGTTGCACGCGAGGTGCAAACTCTGCTGCCGGAGATAGGTCGTCACCTGCGTTTTCCGGATATTGTGGTGGCTAAGGATGGCTCGGGCGACTACTTCTCAATTCAGGAGGCTGTGCTTGCCCTGCCCGATTTCGCACGCGAATACACTTGGCTCCATATACGCAGTGGCGAGTATTACGAGAAGATTTCGATACCCTCTTCGAAACGCTTTGTGAGGATGACGGGCGAGGGTGCCGACTGCACCAAGATTACCTACGACGGCTATTCGCGACGTATTGATGAGTATGGGCGCGAGATGGGAACATCGGGCAGCTCGACAATCTACTTCGGTGGCGATAGCTGGCAGGTGGAGAATATCTGTTTCGAGAACTCGGCTGGCGAGGTGGGTCAGGCGGTGGCTGTGCAGTGTTTGGGCGACGATGTGAATTTTACTGATTGTAGTTTCTTGGGTTGGCAGGATACGCTCTACCTCTACGGTTTGGGCAACTGCGATGGTGAAGTGGTGACCAACAACTCCCACTACACCTTTACTCGTTGTTATATTGAAGGCTCCACCGACTTTATTTTCGGCTCGGCATCGGCTCTCTTCTCGGATTGTCAGATACACTCCAAGAGCGATAGTTATGTTACTGCCGCCTCGACATGCAAGGGTCAGCAGAGCGGTCTGATATTCGAGAATTGTCGTCTGACGGCCGCAGAGGGTGTTACGAAGTGCTATCTCGGTCGTCCGTGGCGTAGCTACGCCCAGACCACTTTCCGTGGCTGCTGGCTCGGTGGACATATTGTGGCTGAGGGGTGGCACAATTGGTCGAAATCCGAGGCGGAGCGTACGACAAAGTATGAGGAGTATGGCTCGTCGGGTCCGGGAGCCAATCCTAAGGGACGAGTAAAGTGGGCTAAATGTGAGCCAAAGAGAAAGTAAACAAAAAGAATCTACCAAGACCCAAATCAAATGATGAGAAAGGCACACCGATATATAGCTTTCGTTGTGGCTGTCGTCGCAACACTCCTCTGCAACTTGAGTGTTGTGGCTCAGCCGCAATCTATCATTCGTAGCTACTATACACACGATGGTATGCCCCATAATCGCGTGTCGGATATCTATACCGACTCCGAGGGCTTTGTGTGGATATGTACATGGTATGGCGTGAGCCGATTCGATGGCTACACCTTTAAGAACTACTCCACGCTGTCGGATAGCCACTCGCCACTTTCGCACAATCGTTTCCTCTCGGTGAGTGAGGATAAGGCTCATCACCTGTGGTTCAAGGTCTATAACAACCATATCTATCGCTATAATCGCCATAGCGAGTCATTCGAGGACCCCTTCCTGCTGCTCGAGGGGGTTGATACCAAGCAGTGTAGGGTTCTTGCTCACTGCCACGATAGTCGTGGCTCGACGTGGGTGGCAGTGCCGGGTGTCGGATTGGCACGCTTCGATGTGGCTGAGGATGGCGTGGCTCTTGTGTTGGGAGTCAGGGTAGGCTCAGAAGAGATTGAGGGGTCAATCCAGAGCCTCTGGATTGACAAAGAGGACAACCTCTTTGTCACAACATCTTTTGGTATTCTCTATACTTATAGTGCTAAGGAACAGCATTTTAGCGAAGTTGGCGAGTGCGAGAACACCATACTCTCTTTCCTCGACTATAAAGATGGAGTGTGTCTGCTTACGAAAGATGCCGTCTATTGTATTAAGGGGTCGAGATTGGAGCGTGTGGTTGAGGGTGATAATCTCTCGGCAATGACTCTCGATAGAGTTGATAGTCAGCTCTACGTAGGCAATCGCTCGGGTAAGCTCTTCAGACTCTCTGAGGAGAATAGACAACTCTGCCGAATCGACTATTCGGGCGACAAACTCTCGCGCATACGTCAGCTCCAGAGCGATTCATTCGGATTGGTGTGGATAACCACTGCCGATGCGGGAATCTCACGTTACAACCCCTCGGATGGCAGTTGCAAACATTTCTATCAGAAGCCCAATACCGTTTCATACAATATCGACACACTGCCCAAACTCGCCGAGAGTAATGGCAGGTTGTGGATAAAGATGAACCACTACGGCTTTGGCTACTACGACCGCGAACGAGATTTGGTCGAGCCATTCTACAACGACCCCGAGAGGGCAGAGTGTATGATGACCAATGCTGTGGTGAGGTTTGATGTGAGAGATAATGTACTGTGGCTCTCGACATATTATGAGCGTGGTCTGCGCCGAGCCATACTTCTCGAACAACCTGCGCGTGCTTGGAACATCGACACCTTGATTGACGACCCTAAGTCGAGCGAGGTCAGAGCCTTGATTAGCGATAGAGCAGGCAGAATATGGGTCGGAACCAAAACAGGTGAACTGCTCTGTTACGATGGTGAGTATAACCTGTTGCAACGCTACGTCTTGGGCGGTCAGAAACGGGCAATGATTTATGCAATTCGCGAGGATGGAAAAGGCAGAATATGGGTCGGAACACGAAATAACGGACTCTATTTGATGGAGGCTTGTGACGATAAGTATCACGTTGTCAGAGAGTTCACCCATAACGATAAGGATATCTACTCCCTCAGCTCTGACCATATCTACTCCATAGCTGAGGATGATTTGGGACGAGTCTGGATTGCAACATACGGCGGAGGTGTCAACCTCTACGACGAGCCTTCCCAGCGTTTCCTGCATTCGGAAAATCTGCTTGTCGGCTATCCTATACGCGAGGCTGACCGCGTACGTTGGTTGCTGAACGATGGCTCGGGCAGGATGTTGGCAGCAACTGTCGATGGACTTGTGGTCTTTTCGCCTCAGGAGAATGTGCGAGGCATGGAGTTTAAGCTCGTGCAACGACAGGTGGGTGATAGTGGGTCGCTTGCCAACAACGATATTATCCATATGATGCTCGATAGGGAGCAGAAAGTGTGGCTGGCAACCTATGGCGGCGGACTCAATACCATCGAGGGCTATGAAAATCAGCTCACTCCGCGATTTAAGAGCTACACCACCGCAAATGGTTTGTCGAGCAATATCTGTATGGCTGTAACCGAGGATTCGTTGGGTAGGGTATGGGTATCGACCCAAAACGGTGTCTCGCGTTTAGATGCCGACCGACAGCTCTTCTCGAACTATCAACTCTACCGAAACCACGTCTCGGCATCGTTCAACGAGGCAACTACACTCACTGCTCCCGATGGAAAGATACTCTTCGGTAGTGGTGATAAGGTCTTTTCGTTCGATCCTAATCGCAACGATAGCAATCAGCGCGACCTCAAGCTCCACTTTACATCACTGACTATCAACAACGAACCTGCTCAAATCGGCTCCTCGGGACCTCTGACCAGCTCTATTACCGAGGCTCAGCAGATTGAACTCGACTACGACTACTCGAACTTCCGTATCGACTTCGCAGCCTTGGATTTCGCAGCTCAGGATAGAGTAGGCTATCTCTATATGCTCGAGGGCTACGATTCGGATTGGAATCAGGTCGGAAAACTCAATACGGCATCCTACTCGAATGTGCCGCCCGGCAGATACACCTTCCGTCTTAAGGCATATCTGGGCAACCCTTCAGCACCCTCGGCTCAGCGTAGTGTGGAGATAATTGTCCACCCGCCCTTATGGTTGACATGGTGGGCTAAGTTACTCTACCTTATGCTTTTTGTGGCTGTTGTGGTGACAGTATGGCGAATTTTCAGTTCGATGCAGCGTATGCGTCGCGAGGCGCGTGTCGAGCAAGAGATGACCGATATGAAGTTGCAATTCTTTACCAACATATCCCATGAGCTGAGAACACCCCTCACACTCATATTGGGAGGCGTGGAGGATGTGCGCAAACACGACAGCCTCTCGGAGCGTGCTTCGCTGAGCCTGAATTTGGCTTATAAGAATGCTCAGCGTATGTTGTCGATGATTAACCAGCTGCTCGACTTCCGCAAGATTGTCAAGAACAAGATGGAGCTTAAAATATCGAGGGTCAACCTTGTGCAACTTGTCGAGGATGCCATAGAGGACTTTCGAGAGAGAGCTTCCGAGCGACATATCGAACTCTATTTCACCGTGTCTCGTCGCTCGATACTCGTGTGGGTCGATTTGGAGCGTATGGAGAGTGTTGTCTATAATCTGCTCTCAAATGCCTTTAAGTTCACGCGTAATGGCGGTCGTATAGAAGTGATACTCAACGTTAACCAGAACGACGAGAGTGTCACGATGCTTGTGCGTGACAATGGAATAGGCATACCTCGCGACCAGCTGGGAGCCATCTTCGAAAGATTCCATCAGGCTACCCGCTCGGTGGAGAGTTCGATGAAGGGTTCGGGTATTGGACTATCGCTCTGTCGTGAGATTATCAACCTCCACCACGGCGAGATAGGCGTGGAGAGTCGTATGGGCGAGGGTGCAACCTTCAAGGTAAAGTTGCGTATGGGTAACTCCCACTTCCAAGAGGAGCAGATTGTGGGCGAAGATGGCTCGTCAGAAAACCGTACGGATTATATGGTTTCGGACTTTAGTTCGACCGACGGTGAGCGTCGTACCGATATAGCTCCCCCGGGCGATTCTCCGCTGATACTTGTGGTTGACGACAACCGCGAACTCAGACTCTTTATGTACAACTCGTTGGTCGAGAACTATCGTGTGGTCGAGGCTGAGGATGGAGTCGAGGCCATGGAGAAGGTGCGACTCACGCCTCCGGATATTATTGTTACCGACCTTATGATGCCCAATATGGATGGTATCGAGTTGATAAATCGCATACGTGCAGACTTTTCGATAAGCCACATACCTATCATTATGCTCACAGCCAAACATTCGCCCGACGAGCGCATCAAGGCTATGGAGTATGGTGCAGATGGCTATATCACCAAGCCTTTCAGTATGGAGTTGCTGTTGGCGCGTATCGACAACCTGCTTACGTTGCGTCGCTCGCTCTTCGAGAAGTTCTCGTCTGAAAATGGGGCAAACAGAGTGATTAGATTGGTTCCCGAAGAAGTTGTCGTGACCGATAAGGATGAGGCGTTCATCAACGATATGGTGCGATGGATGGAGGATAATATCGATAATTCGGACCTGACCATCGACCAACTTGCCACCCACCTTGGTATGGGTCGTACGACAATGTATAATAAACTTAAAAGTCTGACGGGTAAATCCCCCGTTGAGCTTATCAAGGAGTTTAGAATCAACAAGGCATATATGCTTCTCAAGACAGGGCAGTTCTCGGTCTCGGAGGTGGCATATAGGGTGGGCTTCTCCGACCCGGGATACTTCAGTCGCTGTTTTCGCGAACAATACAAGTTCTCGCCTGCAGAGTTGATAAAGAGTCATAAGTCATAGATTATAATAAACTAACAACGATAAGATATGAATATTCACAAAAGTATTAAGTCACTGGTTGGCGGATTCTCAATGGCGGCTATGCTGCTCTTGATTTCTTCATGCTCGGCATCGAAAGGATTGCTCGAAAGCAGCCCCAAACCCCTATCGGTGCGTATGGTCGAGAGCGAGATTGCACGTAACCCCGAAGCTGTCAGATTGGATGGCATAAAGCCCGGTACGGTGAAATGGAACTACACTACGGGTCTTGAACTGCAAGCAATAATGGATGTGGCAGAGAGGTACTCGCGTCAAGATTTCTGGGATTATGCCGAGGACTACTACGATACTATGGTGCGCCCCGATGCGCAGATTCTCACCTATTCGAAACAAAAGTACAACTTGGACCATATTTGTCCGGGACGTCCGCTCTTCAGACTCTATGAAAAGAGTGGTGATGAGCGATATCTGATGGCTATGGATACACTCTATTCTCAGCTCAAAGAGCAACCTCGCACACCCGAGGGTGGCTATTGGCACAAGAAGATTTATCCAAACCAGATGTGGCTTGATGGACTCTATATGGCTGAGCCGTTCCACATTGAGTATGTCAATCGATTTGTTCGCACACGTGACGTAGAGCTTGCGGCTGAGCTTCAAAAGGAGATTTCGGACCAATTTGTCATCGTTGCTAAATATACTTTCGACCCCGTAACGTCGCTCTATCGCCACGCTTGGGACTCCTCACACCAAATGTTCTGGTGCGATAAGACCACGGGGCAGTCAGCTCATTCGTGGGGCAGAGGTCTTGGCTGGTACACGGTGGCTTTGGTCGAGGTACTCGAGATGCTTGACTCCGATGCCGAGGGCAGGGAGGAGATGATTCAGATTCTTCAGGGTATATTTCAGACCCTGCCTCGCTATGCCGACCCCAAGACAGGTATGTGGTATCAGGTACTCGACCAGCCGGGCAGAGATGGTAACTACCTTGAGGCTACCTGCTCCATTATGTTTATCTATGCTCAGATGAAGGGTGCGCGTCTGGGGCTGTTGCCTAAGGAGGAGTTGGAGAGGGGTAGAGCCAACTACGAAAAATTTGTACGCCATTTTATGTATGAAGACAAGGATGGCAGATTGGTGATGAAGGATTGTTGTGCCGTCGGAGGTCTGGGAGGAAAGCAGATGCGCGATGGTTCGTTTGACTATTACCTCTCGGAGCCAATCATCGAAAACGACTGCAAGGGAGTGGGTCCGTTTATCTGGGCTTCGCTCGAGTATGAGGGAGTTAAATAGATGAAATAGAGCCGAAAAGGAGTTTTTGGCGGGCGTTTGTAAATTTTCGATGTGATAATTATTCCCTAATATGTGATAAAAAATGCAAGTATTATATATATGGTATAAGTAATTTTGTATTGGATAAATGTGCGAAAACGCGATAATGACAAAAAATAATTAAAAAATTAAACCTAACTAAAAACTTTAAACTATGACAGAGAAATTTTACTCTTTCACCAAAGCATTGGTGCTTCGCGTAGCACTAGTTTTGGCGTTCGTTTCTTTGGCAGCAGGTGAGTCGATGGCGCAAAACCGCACCATCACCGGTACTGTTAAGGATTCGATGGGGCCTGTAATGGCAGCTTCGGTCGTGGTTGAAGGCACTACACTTGGTGCAAGTACCGCTATGGATGGTACTTTCCGCCTTGAGGTTCCCTCCAACGCGAAGCAGATTAAAGTAAGCTATGTGGGTTATGAAGATGCCTACATAACTTTAGTCCCCTCTCAGACCGTCTATGACGTTGTCTTGAAGGAGAACTCAACTCAGATGGACGAGGTGGTTGTCGTTGGTTACGGCACCGTTAAGCGTCGCGATGTTGTTGGTTCGGTATCGTCGGTTAGCAGCGAGGATCTGGTTCAGATGCCCGTAGCGTCGGTTACCGAGGCAATGTCGGGTCGTATGGCTGGTGTGCAGGTTACCACCACCGAGGGTGATCCCGACGCCGAGATTAAGATTCGTGTGCGTGGTTCGGGTTCTATTACTCAGGATTCGTCGCCTCTCTACATCGTCGATGGTTTCCCCGTTGAGAGCATCTCCGATATCCCCGCAACGGATATTCAGTCGATTGACGTACTGAAGGATGCCTTCTCGACAGCTATCTACGGTTCGCGTGGTGCAAATGGTGTAATCATCGTTACCACCAAGAGCGGTCAGAAGGGTCGTGTATCGGTTAACTACAACCTCTACTACGGCTACAAGAAGATGGCAAACAAGGAGGCTCTGACTCCTCAGAACACCTACGACTTTGTTCGTACGCAGTATGAGTATGCAGCTATCCGCAATGACGTTGAGAATTGGTATGAGCCTAACTATGGTCCCTTTGCCGATATCGACCTCTATGACGGTATGGCAGGCAACGACTGGGTTGATCAGGTGTTTGGCCGCACCGGTACTGTCTTTAACCACAACATCTCGGTTTCGGGTGGTGGCGAGAAGTTCCAGTGGACCGCAGGTTATACCCACCACGACGAGAAGGCTATTATGATTGGTTCGACCTATAAGCGTAATAACCTTAACTTCAAGGCTAAGTATGACATCAACAAGCGAGTATCGATGGATTTCAATATCCGCTACTCGGATGTTGACGTTCGTGGTGCAGGTGCCAACGCCCTCAACGACCGTGGTTCGTCGGGTGCTACCTCGCGTTTGAAGAATGCTATCGTCTATTCGCCCATTCCCAACAAGGGTATTGTTGATGGTATGGATGACCTCGATGATTTCAAGACTTCGGCAATTCCTCCCGTACAGGCAGTTTATGACAACGATTCGAAGCGTTCGCGTACGAATTGGAATGCAAATGCTGCTTTCCAGTGGGAGATTATCGACAACCTGAAGTTGCGTGTTGAGGCTGGTTTGGACGATTTCCGCCAGATTGACAACAAGTTCTATGGTGTATCGTCGTACTATGCTCAGCAGAACACTGATATCGAGTATCGCGAGATGCCCGCGGCTCTCTATTCGGATCAGACCCGTAATAAGATTCGCAGCACCAACACTCTCTCTTATGACTTTAAGAAGGTACTTCCCGAGGGTCACAATCTGGTTATCCTCGCAGGTCAGGAGTACATCAAGACCAACAGCAATACCTTCACTGCTCTGACCGAGGGCTTCCCCGAGACTTTTACCGCCGATATGGCATGGAACTTCCTCGGCACGGGTGCTAATCCTCGCGAGATTAACAACAAGTACGCAATGGAGGATCGTATCTTCTCGTTCTTCGGTCGTGTGAACTACGACTATGAGGGCAAATATACCATTGCAGCTACAATGCGTGCCGATGGTTCGTCGAAGTTTACTCGTGGCAACCGTTGGGGCTACTTCCCCTCGGCAGCAGCTTCGTGGCGTATCTCCGGCGAGGAGTGGATGAAGGGTGCTGAGGATTGGCTCGACAACCTTAAGATTCGCTACTCGTTTGGTACGGCAGGTAACAACAATATCCCCTCGGGTCAGACCACTTTGCAGTATCAGAACAGCACCTCGGGTTGGATCAACATGGGTTCGGTAATCTACATCGCAGGTTCGGATATGCCTAATCCCAACCTTAAGTGGGAGACCACCTATTCGCACAATATTGGTTTGGACTTCAGCTTCTGGCAGAGCCGTCTGTCGGGTAGTGTCGAGGTTTATCAGGCTAACACCAAGGATTTGTTGATTCAGTTCCCCGTTAAGGGTTCGGGTTATGACAACCAGTATCGTAACCTCGGTGAGGTTATGAACCGCGGTATTGAGGCAACCATCAACGCTTCGATTGTTCGCAAGCAGAAGTGGGGTATCGACTTCAATGCCAACATCTCCTTCAACGAGAATGAGGTTGTTGACTTGGGTGGTCTGGAGCAGATTCAGATGTATACCGATATGTTCTCCTCTGAGGTGGCTTACGACTACGTAGTAACCGAGGGTCGTCCTTTGGGTGATATCTACGGCTACACCAATCAAGGTATGTACACTGTTGAGGACTTCGATATTGTTGACGGTCAGTGGAAACTTAAGGATGGTGTGCCCGACTCTTCGACCATTACCGGTGCTGAACTTCGTCCCGGTTCGCCCCGCTTGGCTGACTACAATGGCGATGGTGAGATTACTAACGACGATATTCACCGCATAGGCAACGTACAGCCTCTGTTCAATGGTGGTTTCTCGCTCTCGGCTTATGCTTATGGCTTCGACTTCTCGGCTAACTTCACCTACTCCTATGGTAATAAGGTATATAATGGTAACAAGATTGACTTCTCGACCATTCGTGGCATAGCTCGTCAGAATGTTCTCGACACCATGTCGCCCGACAACCGTTGGACCAACATCGATTGGACTACGGGTGAGGTTGTTAACGACCCCGCACAGTTGGCTGCAATGAACGAGGGTAAGACTATGTGGACTCCTTATTCTTCTCGTCGTCTGGCTCAGAGCTGGGCAATTGAGGATGCGTCGTTCTTGCGTTTGGCATCGCTGACCATCGGTTATACCGTTCCTCAGCATCTGACTCGCAAGATTCGCCTTGAGCGCGTTCGCGTATATGCTACCGGTTCCAACCTCTTCTGCTGGACTCCCTACTCGGGTTATGACCCCGAAGTGGATACCCGTCGTAAGACTCCTCTGACTCCTTCGGTTGACCACTCGGCTTATCCGAAGAGTACAGGTTGGGTATTTGGTATCAACCTTTCGTTCTAAACCGATAAAAAAGTATAAGAGATATGAAAAATTTATTGTATAAAGCCCTTTCGCTCATACTCGTAGTGGCAATGTCTGCTTCGTGTATCGACGATGTGTTGGATGTAGAGGCGCAGTCCACTTTCGAGCCTGAGACTGTTTACTCCGACTATCAGTTGGCGGAATATACGATATTCGCCATCGCTCATACCTTCGGTGATACGAACTGCTATCGTGGTCGTATCAATATGTGGTATGGTACCAACACCGACGTTGAGCTTCACGGTACAACCTCTGTGACCGGTTCGCCCGACGTGAATAAATATACTCTTCCCGAGTATGATGTGACCACTTCGAATGGTCAGATGAGTGCGTCTAACAACGCCTATACATCGCTCACTGCCGCTATCGAGCGTGCAAACCTCGCTATCGAGGGTCTGAGAGCTAACGCTAACCTCAACGACCCCGATATGGCTTACCTTCTGGGTGAGGCTCTTACCTATCGTGCATTCATCTATTTCGAGCTTACCAAGTTCTGGGGCGACGTGCCTTTCCGCACCAAGCCTGTGAGTGCAGACGATATCTATCTTCCTAAGAGCGACCGCGACGATATCTATGTTCAGATTCTTGCCGACCTTGAGGAGGCTATTGAGTATCTGTATTGGCCCTATGAGGCTAAGCAGACTATGTCGATGGACCGTATGAACAAGGCTTTTGCTAAGGGTCTGTATGCTCGTATCGCACTGACCGCTTCGGGTTGGGCTTGGCGTCCTGCCGATGGTAAGGTTGGTACGGGTGATGCCGGTTCGTTGCGTCTTACCGTTAGAGATGAGCTTAAGAAGGATGTTCTCTATCCTAAGGCTCTTCAGCACCTTGAGGATATCTTCGCAAGCGGTACGGTAGCTTTAGAGAGCGACTACGAGACTCTGTGGCGTAAGTTCAACAACTCGGAGCATCTGACTTCGTGTAAGGAGATTCTGTGGGTTGTGCCTATGTCCGACAGCCGTAACCGTTGGAACTATCACTATGCTATTCCTCATAGCGCAGACTCCGAGTACACTAAGGGTACTAAGAGAGGAGGTGATATCGGTCCTATGCCTACCCTTTGGTGGAAGTATGGCAAGGAGGATGTTCGTCGTGATTTGACCTGCGTTCCCTATTGGTATAATGTTGAGAAGAGTACCGGTGGTACGGGCTACGAGCTTCGTGGTGGTGTCAACTATTGGTACTTTGGTAAGTATCGTTTCGAGTGGATGGTTGCAGCTCCCTATCAGGGTGGTAACGACGATGGTATCAAGCATATCTCGATGCGTCTGGCTGACGTATATCTGATGGCTGCCGAGTTGGCTGCTTGGAAGGGTGAGCTTTCGAAGGCTCAGCAGTATCTGTTGAAGGTTCGCGAGCGTGCGTATAAGGGTAACGAGCAGTTGGCTCAGCAGTATGTCAGCAAGCTGACCTTGGGTTCGGCTGCCGGCAGCGACGATGCGGCTGTTAACGACTACGCTACCGAGGGTACCATCATGAAGGCTATTATCGATGAGCGCGGTCTGGAGCTTACTGGTGAGCAGATTCGTAAGCAGGATCTTATCCGTTGGGGTCTGTTGAAGATTAAGCTCGACGAGGCAGCTAAGGATATGGAGGATTTGGCTAAGTTGCAGGGTAAGTATGCTGCTTATGCTTCCTTTGCTGAGACTCGTGACGTGAAGGTTAACAACGAGATTGTAGGTACTTGTCAGTCCTATCCTATCTATTGGCGTCAGGTTGCCGGCGGTATAGAGGTCTTTGGCCTTGAGGCTGATGAGATTGGTAAGGCTCCTGCTGACTATACCGAGGTTGAGCCTAATGGTTGGGAGCTTTATGAGAACTATATTTCGAGTCAGGCATTCTGGAACTCGAAGGGTGCGTGGGGTAACAACGGCGACTACCGTTGGTCGGCACTCTACAAGAACTCTTACAACGATCCCTATCCTCGTTCGGTATGGCCCTTCTTCGATGTGGTTCTTACCTCGATGCAGGGTGCTATTGTAAATGACTATGGCTATTAGTAGTTAGAATCGTTAAAGCAGTTAGATTTATGAAAAATATATTAAGAAGTTTAATGTTCGGACTGCTGTTGTGTGCAGGGGTGGTTTCCACCTCCTGCTCCGACGATCCGGCAGCAATTATTGATGAGATTCCCTACGAGCGAGTGCTTACCCCGATGAATTTCGAGGCTGAGGTTATTGCCAGCGTAGGTACTGACATCACCTTCTCTTGGAGTTTGATGGATAATGCTGATGGCTATATCCTTCAGATTTTCGAGGCAGAGGATGAGCTTGTTCCCCCCGTTTATGACGAGGTTACCCCCTATATGGAGTATGAGGTTGGCGTGAACGATGTGCCTTATACTGTTAAGAGTCTTGAGGTTGACAAGATTTTCTGGGCTCGCGTACGTGCTATCAGCAACAATATCGGCGATTCGAATTGGGCAGAGCTTAAGGAGTCGGTTGCAACTTCTGCCGTACGCCTTGGTCTCGAGCCTTTCGTTGTTGAGCGTACAACCTCGACAGTGACTATCGGTTGGGCTGATGCAGAGGATAAGATGGATCTTACTTCGGTGCGTGTTGAGAAACTCGTGGCTGAGGAGGGTGACGAGCCTCGTCTGATTGCTCTTAACGAGGAGCAGAAGAGCGCAGCTCAGCTCATGGTTGACGGCCTTGATGCTTGCACCAACTATAAGTTTACGCTTCTGTTCGGTAAGTCGGGTCAGCGTGGTGTTGTTACCGCATGGACTCGTCCTTCGACTGAGGGCTTCAATACCGTAAACTCGGTTGAGGCTATCTACAATGCAATCAATGGCACTATTGGTAGCGTTAAACTCTATGTTGAGTATAGCGAGAATCCTTATGATTTCTCGGCTCTGATTGTTGACCCCGGTTTGGCTATCAACTGCGACCTTACCCTTATGGGTCAGACCACTGAGGATGGCAAGATGCCTCAGCTCGTGCAGTTTGGTGTTCAGCTTGGTGCCGATGTTAAGTCGATACGTTTTGAGAATGTTTGCCTCGATGGTAATGGCGTTATCGGTCACTTTGTGGTTAACGAGAAGGCTCTGCTCGATAAGTTTGAGTTTGTAAACAGTGAGCTGACCAACTCGACCAAGGGTATCATCTACACTAAGGAGGATAACACCTTCTTGGATACTGTTGGTGCAAACAAGATGTATATCAGCGGTTGCTATATGCACGACATTAACCCCGTTGGTTCGGTCGGTGGTGACTTTATCGATCTTCGTTCGGGTAGCTATCTCGATATCGAGATTGAGAACTCTACTTTCTATGCTTGCGCTCGTACCTTCCTGCGTACTTCGAATAAGGAGAATACGCTCAAGGTTAACAAGATTAACGTTAAGAATTGTACCTTCAACTATGTTGTAGCTACTGCTTCGTCGTCGAATAACCAAGGTGTACTCTATGCTGGTATCAATACCGGTATTACCGAGTTCAACCTCTCGAAGTCTGTATTCCTCAATATGTACAACGATGCTGAGGGTAAGGATGCAGGTAAGGGCTGGGTTCGTATCGCTCGTAACTCGAAGGATAGCTATGCTCCCGTATGCTCTGGTAACATCTACTATCGTCTGGGTGTTGACTTCTTCACCCCGGGTGCTTATCAGATGGGTACCGAGGTTACTTGTACCGAGGAGTACTGCTTGGCAAATGGCGGAGTGCTTTTGACCGAGGATCCTTGCGTTAATTCGGAGGCTGGCAAGCTCTATCTGACCGATGGTATCATCGCTGCTAATAAGGCAGGTGACCCTCGCTGGTGGAATGCTACCGAGCCTGTTGTGGTTCGTCCTACCGAGCTTGAGGTGGTTGCCGAGCCTAAGGTTTGGGACTTCACCGAGAAGACTATCTATCAGACCGAGTCGGTTGAGGGTAACACCATCATCGATAATATCAAGATTTATGGTCCTGCCCAGATTGTGATGAACAAGGGTATCAACTTCGCCGAGGCTGGCGTTATGGGTGCTTCGCGTCCCGAGTCGTCGGCTCTTCACTTCAAGGCTGAGGGTTATGGTGCAGTTGTCGTATCGACAGAGGATTCGGGCTATAACGCTTCGGTTCAGGTTGTAGTTGGTGATGACCGCTACACCCTTCAGGCTGACGGCGTTGACCACAAGGTGCTGCTTGGCGACCTTACAGGCGTTAACGATATCTACGTCTTGGCAGGTTCGGCTGTGACAATCACCGCTGTCGAGTGGACTCAGGATCTGACTCCCGACACTACTGTTGAGGCTCTTAAGACTCCCGCCGTGATGTTCGATACCACCTCTGTTGACGAGGGTACCGAGTTGCCTGTTGTTGCTTCGTGGGATGTTGTGCCAAATGCTGCAACCTATGTGGTTACTTTCCGTGGCGTAACCGCTGAGCAGACTGATCCATTCTACACTTTGGATGCTGCTACCGTTGCGTCGATGCCTGTTGGTGAGTATGAGTTGTCGGTTGTAGCTAAGCCCGTAACCACCTCGTCGAAGTATGTTGCATCTGAGGCTGGTGTTGCTCTCTTCAAGGTTAAGAAGGTTGTTGTTGGTGGTGAGGTAACTCTCACTTGGGACTTTGATGATGCAGGTTTCGATAGCTACTACAATGCTATTGGTACATCTAATGTTACAGAGTATGAGGGCGTTTGGGATGGTCTGACCATCTCTTGCGGTCCAGCTAAGGGTTCTCTTAAGGTTGGTACATCAGATGGCCTTGGTCGCTACATCCAGATGGGTGGTCCAGGTTCGACCGAGCGTCGTTACTTCATCTTCAACGCTCCCGCAGCAGGTACACTTAAGGTTGTTGCTTCTAACACCGGTGAGACTGAGGATTTGAGCCGTAAGGTGACTGTTAACGTTAACGGCATTGAGACCTCTTTGGATGGTGGCTACTCGAAGAAGACTCCTACCGAGCTTAGCTTCGATATCGATGTTACTTCGCCTACCGATGTTAAGGTTTATCCTACCGGAAATGGTCTTTGCTTCTGGAGTCTGGAGTACACCTATATCGCTCCCGCAGCCGGTACAGACTATGTTATGACTCTCTCGGCTACTGCCGGTGTGATTTCGTCGAATATCACCGGTCTTGAGGCAAGCTGGAAGGAGCATACTTGGACTGCTACCGACGATACAGGTGCTTCGACCGTGACCTTCAATGGTAACGTATATTACAGCAATAGCGATACAAAGAACATCGTTTGGTACTTCAACAAGGGTAAGGATGCCAACACCAAGGTTACAGCTACCGAATTGGGTAAGGTTCGTAAGCTGGTTCTCTATCCTAACTCGGCTCGTAAGCCCAGCTTCTTTACTTGCACCGCCGATGGCGCAGTAGTGGCTGCTGTTGAGGATGCTGCAACTAACTCTTCGACCATTACCTACGACTTCGAGGCAGCAGGTATCAGTGCTGATAACTTCACCTTGGAGTATGATAAGACTTGTGGTAGCAACGTTGAGTGTGGCAAGGTAGAGATATTCTACACCAAGTAGTCTTTGCCTTAAGCTGATTCTGAGGGGCAGGAGCAATCCTGCTCCTCTTTTTTTATCTTGGCAAGATATAATTCTCAATTTATTTGTATCTTTGTGGTATGAAGCTGACATTTCTCGGAACAGGAACTTCGCAGGGCGTACCCGTCATAGGGTGCCACTGCAGGGTGTGCAAATCTGATGATAGGCGTGATAGGCGACTTCGTACGTCGGCAATGGTCGAGGTGGGCGAAGGTGATGATTTAGTGCGCCTTGTTATCGATGCCGGTCCGGATTTCCGCTATCAAATGTTGCGCGAAGGAGTGGAGAGGATAGATGCAGTGCTGCTTACCCACGAACATAAGGACCATACGGGAGGATTAGACGACTTGAGGGCTTTCAACTTTGTGGATTACCCCATAATCCACCGAATACCCATCTATGCCACCCGCCGCACGCTCGATGTTGTGGGTAGAGACTACTCTTATGCCTTTGCCGAAAAAAAATACCGCGGAGTGCCGGAGATGGAGCTTAAAGAGATTGACCCCTCTCAGCCTCTATATATAAAAGGTGTGGAGATTATCCCCGTGTCGGGTCACCACTCGCCCTATTTCGATGTTACGGGCTTTCGCTTTGGCAACTTGGCATATCTGACCGATTTTAAGACTATAGACCCCGACCAAATAGAACGGCTCAGAGGTGTGAAATATCTTGTGGTCAATGCCCTGCGCCATCGCCCCCACGACTCGCACTTCTCGCTCGCGGAGGCGTTAGACCTGATTGAAAATATTGCTCCCGAGCATAGTTACATAACCCACCTCTCACACGAGATGGGACTCGCCTCGACCCTCGAGAGGGAACTGCCCGCAGGTGTACAGGCGGCATACGATGGATTGAAAATTGAAATATAGACTATATGAAGAGATTTGACAACAAAACCGTTATCGTTACCGGAGCTTCATCGGGTATTGGTGAGGCGCTGGCTCGTGAGTTCGCCCTGCGTGGTGCAAATGTGGTGCTGGGCGCACGTAGCGAGGATAAACTCAAAAGTATAACAGAGCAGATTCGCTCGACGGGTGCAAAGGCAGCCTATGCCGCTTGTGATGTGGTGAAGCCCGAGGATTGTAAAGAGCTTATCGATACTGCCGTTAAGGAGTTCGGTGGGGTAGATGTGCTTATCTGCAATGCAGGATTGTCGATGCGTGCCATCTTCGACGATGTTGACCTCTCGGTACTCCACCGCCTGATGGATGTCAACTTCTGGGGCGCGGTCAACTGCTGTAAGTATGCACTCCCATACCTGCAAAAGAGCAAAGGCTCTATTGTCGGCATCTCCTCAGTAGCAGGTCTGCACGGTCTGCCCGGACGTACGGGATATTCTGCTTCGAAGTATGCAATGACAGGTTTCCTCGAAACTCTGCGTATAGAAAACCTCAAGAAAGGTTTGCACGTTATGGTTGCCTGCCCCGGATTCACCGCCTCTAATGTGCGCTTCTCGGCACTCACTGCCGATGGTTCGCAGCAGGGTGCTACGCCTCGTAACGAGGGTAAGATGATGACCTCGGCTCAGGTGGCTAAGATTGTTGCTAATGCCACGGCTCGGCGCAAGCGTCTTTGCCTTATGGAGGCTGAGGGTCGCGCAACTCACTTTATCAAAAAGTTTGCTCCCCGCCTTCTCGACAAGCTTTTCTATTGGGTGATGTCGAAGGAGCCGGATTCACCCTTCAAATAATTTTTCGATTTGTATGCGGTAAATTCTGCACTGCCTTGCTTGCCCCGAATAGGAAATATGCCGAATATGTCCTATCTGGGGCAATCTTCGTTAGCACGGAATTTCCCCAGCCTAAAATCAAAATACTTTTCGATTTATATAGGGCATATTTGTCCTTGCTCTTGAGGGTCGCCAATTGGACGTACGTCAAAGTACTACCCATTGTCGTCCCTCTTCGTTTGAGAACAAATCTGCTCCTCTGAAATCAAAAAATAACTATTGCTTCGGAAAGTTGTGTATTGTTTATCTTTCCCTAAAATTAAGCCTCTTTTCTGTCATTTTGTCAGACAAAACGGCAGTGATGGGAGCTTTTTGTCAGTCTGTAATGTCTTTTTTGTGATAAATATTACTAAAAATAGATTTGGTATAACCTTTGATTAAACTATGGGCAAAGGTCGTGATTATGGATTAGACCTCAAACAAAGATTGAAAATTTAAGAATAAACAAATAAAAAAACAGAACAATTATGGGAAAGATTATTGGTATTGATTTGGGTACGACCAACTCGTGCGTATCGGTTATGGAGGGCTCTGAGCCTGTTGTTATCCCCAACTCGGAGGGTCATCGCACCACACCTTCGGTTGTGGCTTTCACTGAGGGTGGCGAGCGTAAGGTGGGTGACCCCGCTAAGCGTCAGGCTATCACCAACCCCAAGCGTACGGTGTTCTCCATCAAGCGTTTTATGGGCGAGCGTTACGACAAGGTAGAGAACGACATCAAGCGCGCACCCTACTCAATCGTACGTGGCGAGAACAACACTCCTCGTGTTGATATTGACGGTCGTCAGTATACTCCTCAGGAGATTTCGGCTATCATCCTTCAGAAGATGAAGAAGACTGCCGAGGATTATCTGGGTCAGGAGGTTTCGGAGGCAGTTATCACCGTTCCTGCATATTTCTCCGACTCGCAGCGTCAGGCAACCAAGGAGGCAGGTGAGATTGCTGGTCTTACCGTTCGTCGTATCATCAACGAGCCTACGGCTGCTGCGCTGGCTTATGGCTTGGATAAGAAGCAGAACGATATGAAGATTGCCGTTTATGACCTTGGCGGCGGTACTTTCGATATCTCGATTCTTGAGCTTGGTGATGGTGTATTCGAGGTTCTCTCGACCAATGGCGATACTCACCTCGGTGGTGACGACTTCGACCACGTGTTGATTGACTATATGGCAGAGGCATTCAAGGCTGAGCATAATGTTGACCTTCGTCAGGATCCTATGGCTCTTCAGCGTCTGAAGGAGGCTGCCGAGAAGGCAAAGATTGAGCTTT
>CAZFQU010000029.1:0-24218 GCA_964521245.1 uncultured Alistipes sp.
CGAAGGCCTTGGTCTTCTTGAGGAAGCCGTCGGTCTTATCCGAGTTCGAGAGGTCTGCCGATGCAACAATCATATTGTCAATCTTCTCGGCATAGTAGCCAAGAACGGTAGCAGATGCAGCACGAGTTGCGCCGTCGGGCTTAATCTCAACCTTATTGTAGTCCAAGTCGGGCAGTTCACCCTTCAGGAAGCTGTCGAGCTTACGGCTAAGGTCTTTATTCTCGTTGCGCCAAGCTGCCTCGGTAGCAGCCATCTTCTCAGCCCACTCCTTAAGCTCGATAGCGCGGTTGTGGTAGATATCCTTCGACTCGTCGAAAATATTGAATGGGTTCTCGACATCACCACCAAGGTTGCGTACGGTAGCCTCGAAATCGGCGCCGGCAGCAGTCAGGGGCTGACCGTGGGTCGATACCTTGTTCTCGTAGCTCTCGCCGTTGGGACCCATAGCACCCTTGCCCATAATCGTACGACCGATAATCAGTGTAGGACGCTCAGTCTCAGCCTGTGCAGCTTTCAGAGCCTCGCGCATCTGGTCGAGGTTGTGACCGTCAACATTATAGACAGCCCAGCCCCAAGCCTTATACTTGGCCTCAACATCCTCCGACATAACCTCGTCAACGCGAGTCGAAAGCTGGATGTTGTTGGCATCGTAGTACACAATCATATTTGCCAAACCGAGGTGACCTGCAATGCGACCTACGCCCTGCGAAATCTCCTCCTCGACAGCACCGTCAGAGATATATACATAGGTCTTGTGAGCCATCCACTCTCCGAAGCGAGCGACCATAAAACGCTCGGCAATAGCTGCACCAAGAGCCATAGCGTGACCCTGACCCAGAGGACCCGAAGTATTCTCCACACCGTGCATTACATCGACCTCGGGGTGACCGGGAGTGATGCTACCCCACTGGCGAAGGTTCTTAAGGTCATCTACCGAGTAGTGACCTGCCAAAGCCAATGTTGCATAGAGCATAGGCGACATATGACCCGGATCGAGGAAGAAGCGGTCACGGAAGGGGTGATCCATACGCGTGGGGTCGTAGTTGATAAACTCTGCGTAGAGCAAATTGATGAAGTCTGCACCACCCATAGCACCGCCCGGGTGACCCGATTTGGCCTTCTCGACCATGGCTGCTGCCAGAATACGAATGTTATCGGCAGCGCGAGTAAGTTTGGAATTTTCGATCATATTATTTAAGGTTCATTGTTTTCTATTACCACAAAGATAGCAATAAATTCCTAACTCGCATCTGCTAAAGTCAACTTTTTTACCATTAAATAGCTAAAAAGGGGGATAAACCATCTTTTTTGGTCTATCCCCCTCTCTTGTAGCCTCCCCTCTTGGGGTTGGGGCTTAAATCTTCATCGTGCGCTCGAGCTTTGTACGGGCATAATCCAAGCCGATGCGCAGATGGTTTTGGTTGCTGGATGGCATCTCGAACATGGCATCGGTCATAATAGCCTCGCATATCGAGCGCAGACCACGTGCGCCGAGTTTGAACTCGATTGCCTTGTCCACAATGTAGTCCAAAACCTCCTCGTCGAACTCAAGGTCGATACCATCCATCTTCAGCAGACTCTTATACTGCTTGACTATGGCATTCTTAGGCTCGGTTAGAATCTGGCGTAACGCCTCACGCTCCAAAGGACGCATAAAGGTCAACACCGGCAGACGACCCACCAACTCGGGAATAAGTCCGAACGACTTCAAATCCTGAGGCGTGACATATTGCATCAGGTTTTGTCGGTCGATTGTAGCCTTCTGCTCTTGACCATAACCTACTGTGCGGGTGTTAAGTCGCTGGGCAATCTTTCGCTCTATGCCGTCGAATGCACCGCCGCAAATGAACAAAATATTGCGGGTATCAACCTGTATGAACTTTTGCTCGGGGTGCTTTCGTCCACCCTGAGGAGGAACATTCACCACCGTACCCTCGAGCAACTTGAGCAGTGCCTGCTGTACGCCCTCGCCCGATACGTCGCGCGTGATGGAGGGGTTGTCGCCCTTGCGTGCAATCTTGTCAATCTCGTCGATAAAGACAATACCGCGCTCCGCCTTCTCTACGTCGTAGTCTGCCACCTGCAACAAGCGCGAGAGAATACTCTCCACATCCTCACCCACATAACCTGCTTCGGTGAGTACCGTTGCATCGACAATGGTGAAGGGGACCTGCAACAGACGGGCAATGGTGCGAGCCATCAAGGTCTTACCCGTACCCGTAGGACCCACCAAGACAATGTTCGACTTGTCGATTTCCACCTCATCGGGACTCTTGTCGCCACCCTTACTGCGATAGATAAGACGCTTGTAGTGGTTATATACGGCTACCGACAGATAGCGTTTAGCCTCGTCTTGACCGATGACGTAGTTATCCAAAAAGGACTTCATCTCCGAGGGCTTCATCAGCTCCTCTTGCTTGAATGGTGCAGCCTGCTTCTGTCTGATGGCCATATCCTTGACCATCTCGTGTCCGCGTTCCAGACACTCGGAACAGATGTGGCAACCATTCTCTCCGCTGAAGAGGATACCTGCCTGCTTGCGTGGAGTACCACAGAAGGAGCAGTGTTCCAGATTGTTGCCTGAGTTATTTTTGCGATGTGTCATCCCTATTTCGAGCGTTTGGTGAGAACATTATCAATCAGACCATACTCCATAGCCTCGTGTGCCGAGAGCCAATGGTCGCGGTCGGCATCGCGTTCGATTTGCTCGTAGCTTGCTCCCGAGTGCTGCGAGAGTATCTCGTACAGCTCACGCTTGGTTTTAAGTATCTCGCGGGCAGTAATCTCGATATCGGAAGCCTGACCCTGAGCGCCACCCAGCGGCTGGTGAATCATAACCTTAGAGTGGGGCAATGCCATGCGCTTACCCTTCTCGCCGGCGGTCAGAAGTACAGCACCCATCGATGCAGCCAAACCCGTACAGATGGTTGCCACGTCGCAGCTCACAAGCTGCATGGTGTCGTAAATGCCCAAACCTGCCGATACCGAGCCACCCGGTGAGTTGATATATATCTGAATATCCTTCTCGGGGTCTTGAGTCTCCAGAAAGAGCATCTGTGCCTGAATAATGTTTGCCGCATCGTCATATATTGGTGCGCCGAGAAAGATGATGCGGTCCATCATCAATCGCGAAAAGACATCCATCTGTGTCATATTGAGTTGACGCTCCTCGATTACCGTAGGCGAAATGTATCCTGCTTGAATCGAGTGGAAGTTGTGCAATTTCAGGCTGCTGATGCCGCAATATCCGTGTGCAAATTTCTCAAATTCACTCATTGTTGTAAAGTGTAAAAAACGAGGCTCCGCAAACTTTACGCCTGCAAAGCCTCGTTGACTATTTTTTCTATGAATTAAATCTCCTTAGCGAGCTTTGCAAAGTCGTCAGCCGAGATAGCCTTCTCCGAGACCTTAATCTTCGACTTCACGCACTCTACAACCTTAGTCTCGTAGAGCTTCTCGTAAATCTTCTGCGACTGCTCCTTATCCTGCATAATCTGCTTGCCATAGTTCTCGAGCATATCAGCGGGTGCCGAAGGCATGCCATACTGTGCGAACTGAGCAGCAGCAAACTGCTTAGCCTCCTCAAGAGCCTCCTCAGCAGTTACGTTGAGCTTCTCGTTCTTGATGAAGTGACGCTGCAAGTAGTTCCAAGTGAACATCTCGAGGAAACCATCGAAATCCTTCTCGATATCCTCCTTGGTGAACTTGCCCTCGTTGATGACATAGAGCCAACGCTTCAGGAACTCGGCAGGCATCTGGAGCTGAGCCTTCTCCAAGAGGAACTTACGCAACTGAAGGGTGAACAGGTAGTCGGTCTCGCGACGGAGCTCCTGCGAAATCTGCTCGTCGATGAATGCGTCGAGCTGAGCCTCGTCAGCTACATTGCCTGCGGGGAATGCCATCTTGAAGAACTCCTCGTTGAGTTCGGGGTCTGCAAACTGACGAATCTGGGTAATCTCAAGCTCAAATTCGGGCTTGATGTTCCCCAGCTCATCCTCCTTAACCTGAAGAATAGCTGCACGCTGCGATGCGCTCTTGTAAAGCTCGTTGATGTTAACCTGCATCTTGTCGCCAATCTTCTTGCCGATGAATGCTGCACGCTCCTCATCGTTCATCGAGATAAGACCTACGTATGCATCCTGAATCTGCATATCGCCGTTGTCAAGAGTTACGGTCAGAGCCTCATCCTTCTTGACCTTCTTAACATCTACCAAGCGACCATAGCGTCGAAGGAAGTTCGAACGGTAGTCGTTGTGCATCTTCTTGTCGATTTTGATGGTCGAGTAGGTCATCTTGTCCTTCTGCGAAAGCTCGAGGTTAACCTCGGGAGCTACACCACACTCGAACATAAACTCGAACTCGGTGTTGTTCTCGAAATCGAAGTCGCCCTGCTCCTCCGAGGGGATAACGTCGCCCACGAAGTCGATATTCTCCTTCTGAAGATACTCGAATACGGCGTTCGATGCGGTGCGATACGACTGCTCGGCAACCATACCCTTGCCATACATCTTGCGGATGATACCCATAGGAACCATACCGGGACGGAAACCGGGGATATTAGCCTTGCGCTTGTACTCACGCAGTGCCTTCTCTACTGCCTCACCGTAATCCTCTACGCCTACGGTAATCTTAATAAGGAGCGTATTCTGCTCACGTTGCTCTCTGATAATGTTCATAGTGTTGTAATTTTATTATTTTTTGTATCTAATCTCTCTGCTCTACGCTAAAATAAGCCTGCAAAGATACATCAAACAATCGAGAAAACAAAACCCTCGGGCGGGAAATAGTGCCTGTTGGTTGATAAATAGCCAATAAAAATTACAACCTACCGTTTTTTTTCGTATATTTGTTGCTAAATTGTAAGCCGCGAATATGCCGAATCTCAATAAACAGCGAATAGGTGAGTCACTGATTTACTTCCTTGTGTGGTTGTCGGTGGCACTTATGCCCATACTTTCGAACTTTATGCTCGGAGATATGCGTGTCGATATGGGTAATGTACTCATATCGTGGCGAAAACTTGCCCCCTATTTCCTGCTTTTTTTTGTGAATAATGCTATTTTGGCTCCACATCTGATGCTTAAACGTCGCTATGTGGCATACATCATTTGGACTATTGTAGTCTTGGTCATAATCTTCGGCATAGTGGATGCCTATGAGCGTTATCTGTTGCGTGATGTTCCCGACTTGGAGACTATGGTCGAGATGCGTCGAGCCTCCTTCACCGACCTTGCTTTTCAGTGGAATATATTGCTGGGAATGTTTATGGTCTCGGCAAACTCGCTGATTAAGCTTTTATACCACAATATGCTTCGCGAGAAACAGTATCAAGAGCTTGTGAGTCATAACCTTCAGAGCGAAATCGACTACCTGAAATATCAGATAAATCCCCACTTCTTTATGAACACTCTGAACAATATCCACGCCTTGATTGATATTGATGCTGAGTGTGCCAAGGGTACTCTTATCGAGCTGTCGAGAATGATGCGATATGTACTCTATGAGTCGGGAGCCAACACCACAACTCTTGCTCGCGAAATGGCATTTGTCGAGAACTATGTGGAGTTGATGCGCATACGCTATTCCGACGATTTGGATATTAAGATTCGTTATCCCCAAAATCAGGTAGAGCAGGTGTGCATACCTCCGCTGCTGATTATTGTCTTTGTCGAGAATGCCTTTAAGCACGGTATATCGCTCAAACACCACTCATATATATATATAGATGTAGAGATTGAGCATAAGGAGTCTATATGCTTTAAGATTCGCAACTCCAAACACACCTCTGTAACTCCTCATAAGCCCGGCATCGGTCTTGAGAATGTGACGAAGCGTCTGCAACTAATCTACGGTGATAGATACAATCTCGACATTGATGATGCAGATAATGAGTATGTAGTAAAATTAACAATCCCATATAAATATGATTAAGTGTATAGCTATTGATGATGAGCCGTTGGCTCTCAGGCAGATTACGGGTTATATATCAAAGACTCCGTCGTTGGAGCTTGCAGCATCGTTTTCAGATGCTGTTTCGGCTCTCGATTTTTTGTCAACCAATAGTGTCGATTTGGTCTTTGTCGATATAAATATGCCCGAAATGAGTGGCTTAGACTTTGTTCGTCAGCTCGACGGTCGAGCTATGGTAGTCTTTACAACCGCCTATTCGGAGTATGCCATCGATGGTTTTCGTCTTGAGGCAGTGGACTATCTGCTAAAACCTTTCACTCTGGAGGATTTGCAGCGTGCGGCGGCTAAGGTAGTTTCGCTTGTTGAGTTGTTGCGCCTTGCCGAATCGAAGGAAGAGACTAATAGGAGTGAGGCAGAGAGCGACGGTAAGGAGTTTATCTCCGTCAAGGCTGACTATAAGACAACCCTTGTCAGGATTGCCGATATTGTCTATATCGAGAGCGAGGGTGAGTATGTGCGTCTGCATCTGAAGGATGGTTCGACCATAATGACACTCTTCAGACTGAAGAACATGGAGAGTTCGCTCCCCTCGGAGCAGTTTATGCGTGTACATCGCTCCTATATCGTCAATCTGCGCTACATAACCAGCTATGCTAAGGGTCGAGTATTTCTGCCAGACGGAGAGGATATACCCATTGGCGAGATTTATCGTGCCAACTTCCAACGCTACGCCGAGGAGCATTTTTAGTGGCTTGATTGTGCCTAAACGAAGATTAACCCTGCCGGTGGATTAGAGTGTAGTGCGAGCCGTCGTAGTGGTATGCTTTGAGCGAGAGACCGTTGGTGAGTATTACCCTCTCGGCTCCGAGTCGTGAGTTGTAGCGAACAGCCTGCTCCAGTGTCGAAGAGTCGATAGCCACCTGCGGAGCCTTACATTCGATAAGCATGAGAGGTTTGGCACTGTTGTCAACCACCACAATATCTGCTCTTTGAGGCTGACCATTCAGGTCGATGGGATACTCTTGGATGATTTGTAGCGGGGAGTGACCTCTGCTCTCGAGCCAAGACAACACATGGCGACGCACCCACTCCTCGGGAGTGAGCTTCAGCCAGCGACGACGATATTTGTCGAGAACCGCATAGCTGTCGCCCTCATCGCGGAGTTTGAGCGATGGTTTGGGAAATATGAGTTTGGGGAGAGCCTTCATATCGAGAAAAATTACTATCTTTGTGCAGTATGTAGCGACAAAGATAGTAATTTTTGTTGTATAACACCCCAAGAATTATGAAGTACGGATTTATATTTTTGATATTTACACTTCTCTCTATGCCTCTTAGGGCTCAGTCGTGGCAGGAGTATGAGCCTATGGTAAATCGAGAGCCTGCACGTGCAAGACTCATACCCCACCATCAACTTTCATCGCTCTCGCCCAGCAGCTATCTACGCCCTGTGGAGTGGCAACAGCGCGATGCCGAGAGCTTCGAGGCGACTTGTAATATCCCTTTTGCGTGGGCAAATCGCCAGATTGTATTACGCATCGAGTCGGCACCTATGGGTTATAGCCTATGGGTTGCAGGGCAGAGAGTGGCAAGCGTGGCAACAGGAGAGTTGGCTGCCGAATTTAACCTTACTAAATACCTTAAGGAGGGAGCAAACAACATCGTGCTGGAGCTTGATACGGATAATCCCTTCAGCCTATTCGACGATTTTCCCAACTCGTCAGTTATTGGCAGAAGCGAACTCATATCTCAGCCGACAATAAGAATCCGCGATGTGAGGATTTCAACACGTGAGGTTGAGGGACGATATATTGCCGAAGTATCGCTCGATGTGAAGTCAGATGCACTGAACCGCAAACAGGCAACCATCCACTACGAGTTGCTCTCGCCCTCGGGCGAGATTATTCGCCGAGGCACCTCCGACCTGTCGCTTCAGATGCGAGGCTCGGCAGATGTTCAGTTTACAGTTGAGATTCCGCAGAAAGATTTGTGGAGTTTGGACTCCCCCACCTCTCATCGACTGATGCTGCGCACCCAAACTCTCGGTCGATATACTGAGAATTTTGAACTTTACGTAGGCTTCCGTACCGTCGAAATGCGCGATGGTGAGTTGTGGCTCAATGGTGTTCCGACTCCCCTTAAGGCGTATGAGGTTAGTGGCGAGTTGTCGTATGCCGATATAGAGAGAATAAAGTTTGATAGAGGTTGCAACCTACTCTACCCTCTTCCTGGATTCAGTACCGAGCAGTTATACGAGTTGGCAGACGAGATGGGTATGTTGGTCTTGGCGCAGACACCACTCTGCTCTTCGAAGTCGGGTAATGAGCGCACCAAAGGTGGAAATCCGGTCAACGACCCCCGATATCGTCAGGGAGCTATCGACCGTGCATTATCAACCTATGGTATTGCCCATCGCCACCCCTCGGTTGTGGGATTTACTATCGGTAGTAACTCGTCGAACGGAATAGGTCTGTACGAGAGTTTCTTGCGACTAAAATCTATCGGAGACCCTCGCCCTATATATTACGACTCGGCAGATGGCGAGTGGAATAGTGATAGGATGAATTTTCAGATAGTTCGAGATTGATTAAAGAGAGAGGTCGCTCAGCGACCTCTCTCTTTAATCAATCTTTATTCGCTTAACCTCGTCAATACTGTCAATTTCGGAGATACTCTTCATTGCCGATTGCAGTTCGGAGAGCGAACGTACTTTCAGGTCGATTGTGCAATTGGCGATGCGATCATGGGTGCTTGTTGCCAAGTCGCACATGTAGAGCTGTTGTTTTTCGGTGATACATTCGATTAGGTCGCTGAGCAGGTGATAGCGGTCGATGCCATATATCTTAATCCTTACGGGATATAATATCTCGTCGCGCTCCTCGAACTTTACACTGACAATCGAATCGCCGTGTTGCGAAGCTAAACGTATGGCACGCTGGCAATTACGCTTATGGATAGATACCCTGTCGGAAGATTTGAAACCCACCACATCGTCACCCGGCAACGGGTCGCATATCGGACAACGGTCGTACTCCAAACGTGGTATGCGCTTATGGTAGCGACTCAGCGAACTTTTTGCCTTGTAGGTCATCACGTGTTCCATCCAATCCTCTTCGGGGGTGATTGTGGGGTCGGAAAAGACCTCTATGCAGTCGCCACGCTTCAAAGGAGTCTTAATCGACGATAGCTTACCGTTGATTCTCACATAGCTTGCGTGCAGACCCAAGTCGCGGTGAATTTCGAATGCAAAGTCCAGAGCTGTGGCTCCCTTAGGCAGCACCTTACCTTCGCCCTTGGGTGTATAGACCATAATGTCGTCGTAGTAGAAACTCGAGGTCACACCCTCCATAAACTCGATGTCGTGGTCACTTCCGTAGCGTGCTACGTCTAAGAGAATCTCTTTGAACTTATCAAGCCACTCGTGGATGTTCTGCTCGTCTTGCTCGGCAACGCATCCCAGATGCGACTTGCGCACCATACGCTCCGAGGCGATGTGTATCTCGTGCCATGAGCCGTGACCACCCAAGAGCTTGACGTGGAAACTCTGGTAACCATTCTCCTTGGGGGTGTCGATATAGTTTGATACGCTGCCGGGACGCTCCTTGAAATGGTTGGTGAGTTCGGCATAAATCTTAAGGCTGGTACTCTTCTCCGATACGTTGAGATTGTCGGGGAAGATGATGCGGATATAGTGTTTGCCGTCAACGTGGTTGAAGTCGCAGTTCTTCGACTGCATCTTTCGCCAAATACTGTATGGACGACGATACCTGATTTCGGCACGCACCTCTATACCCTGCCGGTGAAGTATTTGCTCGATACGCTCGATAAACTCCTTGGTGTAGGACTCGTTGGTCCGAATCTCGTTTTGGAGCTGAGTTTCGATGTCGCTGTATTCGCTCGGACAACGATACTTAAACGAGAGATTTTCAAGCTCGGTCTTGACGTGGTAAAGACCCAAACGATTGGCAAGCGGAGCGTAGAAGTAGTCGGTCTCGCCGGCAATCTTCATCTGCTTGTCGGGGCGCATACTGCTCAGCGTACGCATATTGTGCAGACGGTCGGCGAGCTTGATAAGCAGGGCGCGAATATCGTAGTGGACCGAACTCAGAATCTGACGATAGTTGTCAATCTGTTTCGAATGTTCGTACTTCTCTTTCTTAGGCTTGGTCACAACTCCCACCAAGAAACTCACATCGTCGCCAAAACGCTCTTCGATATCCTCCAACGTATAGTCCGTATCCTCCACCACATCGTGCAGAAAGGCTGCAATAATGGAGTTTACGGGCATCTGAAGCTCCTCGCCGATAATCTTAGCAACGGCTATCGGGTGGATGATATATGGCTCGCCCGACTTACGCTTCTGTTTCTTATGTGCCTCGGCAGCAAATTCGTAAGCCTTTCTGAGTATGGCTATCTCGTCGGTCGAGTGACGTTTTGCGAGGTTACTGAAAAACTGTTCAATGTCAGCGTCGATTTGGGCTTGGTAGTTCGTCTCCATAAGTGTTTGGGTTAAGGGTTGGTTATTCTGAGCAGCTGAAACTCTCAATGCTTCTTACCACACATTGCTCATCATCAGTTATTGAGAGAATGAGGTTGCGGTATCTATCACCTTCGAGCAGATTTTTAAGTAGTGTGTATGCCGGCATCTGCTCTTGCCAATACCTTTCGCCGAGAAAAATCATAGGACTCGATAGCCCGTGTGTCAGGTAGTGGTTTTGGGCTGCATCTTGGAAAATCTCCTGCATAGTGCCTGCACTGCCGGGTGAGTAGATAACTCCGCCTTTGGCTATGGTGAGTAGTCCATCTTCGCGTATGCTGTTGTCGAAATATTTGGCAATGTGCGAAGCGAAAGGTGTGGCAGGCTCATGACCATAGAACCATGTCGGTATGCCCAGACTGCAATATCTCTTCTCGCGCGGAAAGCGTCTGATAACTTTGAACGAGGATTGTAACCACCCCTTCGACTTAAAATCGGGTGCCGATGAGAGCATATCCACAGCCTCGGTCAGCTCTTGGTCGCTGCGTGAAGCCATCCATGCTCCGAGGTGTGTAGCCTCCATGGCTCCCGGACCACCTCCGCTACACATCAGAAATCCCTTTTCGGAGAGTTGTTTGCTTATGTGGGCAATCTTGAGGTACTCTCTGTCGGTGCGCAGCATTGCGTGGCCACCCATTATGGCAACCACTTTGCGAGGGTCGTACTTCTCGATTAGTTCGTGCAAAGAGTCGCTTATCGAATGGTCGTGAAGCGAGCGGGCAAGAGTTCGGCATATATCTTTGGCGCACTTGCCATTCGAGATATAGTTTTTGTATATCCTGCTGTCGTAGCACTCCTCGAATCCGGAGTCCGTTTCGGGGTCGTAGCCCTTGTATAGCGACTCTGCATCGTAGAGCCTTGTGGGGAAGATGTCGTATGGTACGGGTAGTTTGGGTATGGTGATACACCCCTCGCCCATTGCCCCGCGAAGTTCCTCGGTCAGGGTGCAACCTATAAATAGTGTGTCGGTAAATCGACACTCGCCAACAGATTCTACCTCTCTAAAGTCTATGTTCTGAAGAGCGCAGTGGTCGATTACTCGCTCCGTTTTGAGGAGTTGACACAACTCTTCGAGTGACTCTATCTCGGTATAACATCGGCTCTTCATAATCGGTTGGGTGTTTTGTCGCTATTCGAATCTTAGGCTCTCAACGTTTCTTAATCCTAAGAGCAATTCTTTGACCTGCATACGTCGCTTGCCTGCCATCTGAAGCTCGTGCAGGGAGATTAGTCCATCTTTGCAGGCTACCTCGATTGCAGTTCGGTTGTCGCTCAGTATGGTGCCATACTGCAAATCGTGGCTCTTGGCTTGGAAACTGACTTTGAAAATTTTTGCCGAACTCTCACTTCCGTCGGGATAGCGTAACGCTCCCCACGCAGCCGGATAGGGCGACAGACCACGCACAAAGTTGACTATACTCTCGCCATCCTTCGACCAATCGATACGACAATCTTCTTTGAAAATCTTGGGTGCTGGGCGCAGTGTACTCTCGTCGATGTGTGCCTGCTCGATGGGGTTCACATCACCCGCAGCAAGTCGGTTTACACTCTCCAAAACCAGTCCTGTGCCTATCTCCATCAACTTCTCGTACATCGTGCCGATGTTGTCCTCATCGCCAATAGGAACCTCTTTTTGACCGATTATTGCGCCCTTGTCTATCTCCTCGTTGAGGAGGAAAGTGGTCACACCTGTCTTTTTGTCGCCATTTATTATCGCCCAATTTATGGGTGCTGCACCGCGATACTCGGGCAACAAAGAGGCGTGCAGATTGAAGGTGCCGAGTCGTGGCAAAGCCCACACGCTGCGGGGCAACATACGAAAGGCGATAACAATGCCCAAGTCGGGGTTTAGAGCTTGAAGCTGACGCTGAAACTCCTCGTCGCGCAACTTCTCGGGCTGGAGTATGGGCAGTCCCAACTCCAAAGTAGCGAGCTTCACGTCGCTTTGGTGCAACTTTTGTCCTCTGCCGGCAGGCTTATCGGGCGTAGTAACTACTCCCACCACATTGTAGCCCTCCTTGACCAGAGCCTTGAGCGAGGGTACGGCAAATTCGGGCGTACCCATAAAAACGATTCTTATCTCTTTGGCGTTCATCCTTCTGTCGATTAGTTGGTTTGCTTATTCTTTGCCTTCAGGGCCTTCTTGTCGGCTCTACGCTCGCGGTATGCCTTCCACTTGCCAATATACCAATCCATATCCAAAAGTCCGGAGTCGTTGGTTGCCTGATAGGTCAGGTAGGTGGCTATGGGGGCGAGGATAAATGCCGAGAGCCACATGCCATAGACAGCCTCCCAAGTACCCTCCTTGGCAAACTTTTCGCCCATAAGCGAGATGATATAGTAGATTACGAAGAAGATAACCGAGATGACAATCGGCATACCCAATCCTCCCTTGCGAATGATGGCTCCCAGAGGCGCACCAATCAGGAAGAATATCATAATCGAGATGGGTAGCGATATCTTGCGGTGCCACTCCACCTTGCTGCGATAGAGCTGGTTGAGCGACTCCTTGGCAGCACTCTCGTCGAAGGAGAACATCTCGCGTGAGCCTTTGGCTGCATTGCGGGCATTGTCCCATATACGCTCCTTGCCGCGCGTGTCAAGCAGAGCTATGGAGTCGGTGGCGAGTGTGGGTCTGAAACCCTCTTTACTGTAACGAAGGCTATCGGGCGTGGGCAGAACGGTCATATCCTTGACAAATATTCGCTCCTTGAGCAGGGGCTCGTATGAACGTGTGGTAGCCGTATTTACGGTCTTTTCCAATGAGTCGATATCCAACTCCAGCTGGTTGATGTTTTTGGTCTGAGCATTGGTGTAGAGCTCGGCATCGGTACGCGCCATATCGAATCCCTCCATCGGGATATTGAGCTTCTGCACATCGAAAGTGTGACGACTAAGTTCGCTCTTGTTGTACCAATTCTGCGAACTTCGTGTCTGGTCATAAGTCTCGCCGTGGTAGAGTGTAACGCGCAGGAACTTTTTGTCGTCCGAGAGGCGGATGTAGCCCGAATCTGCCATAGTGGTAGTCATATTGCCACCTGCCGAGCGGTTGTCGTAAATCAGTACGTCGGTCAGAAGACCTGTCTTTTCGTCTTGATGTCCCACGCGGATACTCATATCCTCGATGCCGTTGAAGAACAATCCGTCCTGAAATTCGATGGTTTGTTTTTGCTGGCGAATATCGTAACGCAGGCTGTACATCTGTTTGTAGGAGTATGGCACAGCGTTGTTAATCAGAAAGAAACTGCCCACGGCGACAATCGCAACCACAACAGCCAACGGCTGTATGATTTTCGGAAGCGACATTCCTGCCGACTTCATCGCCAACAGCTCGTAGTTCTCGCCCAAGTTACCCATGGTCATAATCGCTGCCAACAGCATAACCAACGGCAGACCCATCGGGAGCATCGTAACCAACGCATAACCAAGCAGTTCGAGAATGATGCTGAGGCTCAGACCCTTGCCGACAAGCTCGTCAATATAACGCCACAAAATGTTCATCAGAAGGATGAACATTACGATAAAGAAGGTCATTATCAGCGGACCGAGGTATGACTTTAGTACGAGTTTATGTATGGTTTTCATTATGCTCTAACTTTTTTACACCACAAATATACTAATTTTACTGCAAATAACCCCATGGTGAGGATAAATATAATTGCTGCACCCGGGGGAACTTCGAGGTTGTAGCTTGCTATAAGACCTGCCAAGTTGCCTATGGCGGCTATGATTGGTGACCATAGTGCGAGCTTACGATAGTCTTTGGTCAGAGTGTTGGCAATGGCTACCGGCAGGGTGAGCAAAGAGAGCAGCAGCACGATACCCATAATTCGTATCGAAAGAACAATGGCAAGAGCCATAAATGCTGCCATGATGTAGCTCACAACTCGAGTGTGAATACCCTGACTGCGAGCAAAATCGCGGTCGAAAGCTGTGAACATTATGGGGCGCAACCAAGCGACTGCCCCCACCAAGAGTATCAAGGCAAGTATGAGAAGTGCTTTCACGTCACCCTCGGTGACTGTGACGATGCTGCCAAACATATAGTTCGATAAGTCGCCCGAGGTGTAGCCCGGACGAAGAGCCATAAAAAGTGCGCCGATGGCCATACCCACCGACCACACTATGCCTATTGCCGAATCTTCTCGTATGCGCTCTTTTTCGCCTGCCCACTCAATGCCCAAAGCCGAAATTATGGCAAATATGGTGGCTCCAAATATCGGGTTTATGCCCATCCAAAAGGCTATTCCGAGTCCGCCAAACGAGGCGTGGGTGATTCCGCCTGCAAGGAAAACCATGCGTTTCGAGACAACGTAAGTGCCTATGAGTCCGCATGTAAGCCCCGAAAGTAGCGATGCCCACACAGCATTCCTCAGATAACCATACTCTATAACATCGTATAAAAATTCCATACTAACCCTCAATGTTATTGACCTCTTTAGAGGTCACAAAAATAGGATTTTTTTTCTATTTTTCATCTATATTTCGTAAATTCGCACTCTAAATATGAGTTTATGTCGAGAAAAGTAAGTTTTCACACGTTGGGCTGCAAGCTCAATTTTTCGGAGTCATCGACCCTCGCGCGAGAATTTCAGCAGGGTGGATTCGAGCGTGTAGTCTCCGAGGTTGATGCCGATATTTGTGTCATCAACAGTTGTTCGGTCACTGAACACGCCGACAAGAAGTGTCGCAATCTGATACGCAGAATACATCGTCGTAACCCTAATGCGGTGATTGCCGTAACGGGCTGTTATGCACAACTCAAACCCGAAGAGATTGCTCAAATCGAAGGTGTATCTATCGTATTGAGCAATAATGATAAAGGTGATTTATATAAACGAACAGTCGAGTTGGCAAAAGGCGAGGCAGCACAAATTTATTCGTGTGACGTGGACTCTATCACCCGCTTCTTTTCTGCCTTCTCGTCGGGCGATAGAACACGCACCTTTTTGAAGGTACAGGATGGTTGCGACTACTGCTGCTCATATTGCACGATTCACTATGCTCGAGGCTCGAGCCGTAATATCCCCATTGCCGATATTATTAAACAGGCAGAGAGCATAGCCGCTTTAGGTCAGAAGGAGATTGTCATAACGGGTGTGAATACGGGCGATTTCGGTAGGACTACGGGCGAGACATTCTTCGATTTGCTCAAGGCTCTTGACAAGGTTGAGGGCATCGAAAGATATCGCATATCCTCAATCGAGCCGAACTTGCTAACTGACGAGATTGTAGAGTTTTGCGCATCGTCACCGAAATTTCAACAACACTTCCATATTCCTCTTCAGAGTGGCTCCGATTATATCCTTGAACGAATGGGCAGAAGGTATGATTCCGAGAAGTTTGTCGAGCGCATAGCCAAGGTCAAGAGTTGTATGCCCGATGCCTTTATCGGTATAGATGTGATTGTGGGATTCCCCGGCGAGAAAGAGGAACATTTTATGGAGAGTTATCGCCTGTTGGAGAGAGTGAATCCTGCCTTCCTGCACATCTTCCCCTTCTCGGCACGCCCCGGCACTCCGGCGATGGATATGCCCGATAAGGTGCAGTCTTCGGTGGCTACCGAGCGCGTTGAGCGTTTGGAGGCTTTGTGTGACAAACTTCACGCAGACTTTTGTCGTGCGGGTATAGGTCAAGAGCAGGAGATTTTGGTCGAGAGTACCGTCAGGGGTGGTATGATGTTTGGCTATACGGGCAACTATCGTCGAGTAAAGCTACCCTACCAGCGCGAGTGGGTCAATCAGGTTGTAAAGGTGAGGTTGCTCGAGATGGATGAAAATCACGACCTGTTAGGCGAAATTTGCAAATAATTTTGTATATTTGTGCATAATTAGGATTTGGCGCAGTTGAAAAGCTACCAAATCGGTTAAAGAGATAGTGGTTATGAAGGGTATGCGTAAAAGGGTTACAATAGCCTTTTTCAGTATAGTGGCTCTGCTCTTTTTGTCGGGTATGCTATCGTTAATCGAACTCAATCGGCTGAGTCGCGATACGGAGGATATTCTGAGAGCCAATCAGCGCAACATATCGTTGGCAAAAGAGATGCTCGATGCGGCACATCGTCAGAATATGGCATATATTCGTGTTGCCATATACCGCGATTGGCACTACGACTCGGTGTGCAGAAATAGTATGACTCGATTGGAGGAGTGTGTGGCTACGGCTCGCGCAGAGGCTATCGACTCCACGATGCTCGATACGCTGACCCTTGCCACCTCTTCGCTTAAGCAACTTACCGAGCGCGAACTTCAGCGATTTGCTCTTCAGCGCGAGAGGGAGGAACAGGTGGCGCGTATGGCTGCTCTGCAATATGTTGTGGATACTCTCTCGAGTGTTGAGGTTATCGATACGGTTGTTGCACAAAAAGTTGTGGCTCCGGCACCAACAGTTGCCGACTTTGTCGAACAGGAGCAATATGAGCAGACATTCTCCTCGCTCACATCTGCCATACAAGACTATATGACCTCGACTCAGGGTTCGCTCGCTCCGCGTACCGAGCAGCTCAAGAAGAACGCCTATCGAGCCGTTACGCCGGTGCTTATATCGCTCGGAGTGATGATTCTTATAGTGCTTTTGCTCTACTACTTTATGATGCACTATTGTGTCAATCCCATTGTGCGTATTGCTCGCTCGTTGTCGGAGTTTGTACAGTTCCGTATGCCCTACCGACCCAAGGGCGATTTTCAGGATGAACTCAAGGAAATTAACGAATCGATTGATACTATTACATCACTCTCGCGCCAACAAAAGCAGTAGGCTCGAAGCTAAAGAAAGAGAGTTATGCGTTTTCACGTTGTAGTACGATATATCGGAGTGGTGTTGCTTATTTTCGCACTCTTTATGCTCGCAAGCGCAGGTATTGCCTACGCTTCGGGTCCCGATTCGTCGTTCTTCCCATTGTTGCTCTCGTCGCTTCTGACGGCTCTGCTCGGAGCCTTCCCTTTGATATTTGTTGGTCGTCAGGAACAGATAACCGGCAAGGAGGGCTATGCCATAGTCGTCGGCTCGTGGCTCGTGGCTTGTGTGGTGAGTATGTTCCCCTATCTGATATGGGGAGGCGAGTTCACGCTCATAAATGCTTGGTTCGAGAGTGTGTCGGGTCTGACAACCACCGGAGCATCAATCTTGCGCGATATTGAGGCACTGCCTCGCGGTCTGCTCTTCTGGCGTATGTCGTCGGCATGGGTTGGCGGTATTGGTGTGGTGATGTTTGCTCTGCTGATTCTGCCGTCGATGGGTCGTTCGAAGAAGATGCTCTCGAATGTCGAGATATCGGCTGTGGCAAAGGACGACTATAACTTTCGCACACAGCGCATTGTGCAGATACTTCTCTCGGTCTATGTAGGTCTTACCCTCTCGTCGTTTCTGATGTTGAAACTTGCGGGTATGAATTGGTTTGATGCCCTGACCCACGCTATGTCGGCATCGGCAACGTGTGGATTTGGCACAAAGAACCTTTCAATTGCCTTTTATGATAGTGCGCTTATCGAGGCTATACTCATCTGCACAATGCTTATCGGCGGTATTCATTTCGGACTTATCTACTCCACCCTCATTGGCTCGAAGAGTAATATTTGGCGTTCGGAGGTTACGCGCACCTATTTCTCGTTTATCGGAGTGGGAGCGTTGCTCATAGCCATCAGTCTTTGGCTGAGTGATATCTACCCTTCTCTCTGGTCGTCGCTACGCCACTCGCTCTTCCAATTCACTGCGCTTGTCACCACATCGGGATTTGCGACAGCCGACACCAATGAGTGGACCTCGTTTGCAATCATCATCCTGATATTCGGCTCTATTGTTTGTGCCTGTGCAGGCTCAACATCCGGAGGTCTGAAGATGAATCGATTTATATTGGCTTTCAAGATGCTTAGAGCGCGACTTCAGCGACAACAACACCCCAACGCTATTATTAGAGTGAGGGTCGATGGTGTGTTGCAGGAGGATGAGACGCTCAATACGGCGATGACTTTCATCGTTATATATATGATGTTGATATTTGTTGGAACCCTGATAAATACCCTTTTTGGAGCAGATTTGTTGACGGGCTTCTCGTCGGCAGTGGCGTGTATAGGAAATGTGGGACCGGGATTTGGCGATGTAGGCTCGATGAGCAACTATGCCGACCAACCCTCGATTCTCAAGTTTACCGATACCCTGCTGATGCTCTTTGGTCGTTTGGAGATTTTCGGACTTGTGCAGCTGTTCTTTATAAGGGCATGGAGATAGGATTAACAACCAAAACCAAATCCTTAGGATGATGAAGAGATTATTTACAGTTATGATATTGTTGGCGATGAGTGGCGGAGCTTATGCTCAGAGTGTCGATTCGCTGGTGGTTGATAGAGGTGTAGAGCTGGAGTCTCAATATGCCCTGAGAGATGGACTAAAGCATAAAATAGACTCGCTCGAACTGCTGCTTGATGATGCTCGCGAGCGTTATCGTTCGGAGAGTGAGAATCGTGATCAGATTGTGGGTCTGATTACTGCGGCGGAGTCAGAGTATCTGAAACTACGCAAGCAGCATAAGAGTCTGTGTCAGAGTATCGACAAACAGGAGAGTGAGCAGCTGTTGGAGCAGATGGCTCAACAGCGCGAAAACTCTCCCGAGCAGCAGATGGAATCTCAGGAGGTGGACTACTATTCCATGCCATCCTCGCGTACGCTGATTGATAATGCCTGCTTTAGAGGAGAACTTCATAATGAGGACTATCAAGCCCTTGTGGCTGCCCACCAGAGCGAATCTGCAGCCTCGGCACTTGTCGAGGAGTTTGCCCGACTCTACACCGAGCTTATCGACTATAACAATCTCTACCACACGGTCAGCGATCAGAGCAGTGCAGACCAACTCTACGATAAGATAAACTCCACGCTCGATAGTTGTGCCGAGGTCGATGCTCAGCTCGATACGGTGTGGGGCAAAATTTTCGACGATAAGAGCTACTCATACAGCTACTTTATGGAGCGTATGGGGTTTGGTGATATGCTTGATAGACATATCGACTCGCTGAGCTATGCCCAACGTGAGGCGGATGCAATGATAGGTCTTTATGCCTCGGATGCTTTGTCAACATATATCATTCAGAAACGTAAGTTGGTTGATTGTGAGCGCGATATTGCCTCCCGGATGGGCTTTAGCGAGGCTTTGGACTCGCTAAATAGAGAAGTTGCCTATTTGGCTTCTATCGACTATGCGCTGCCCAAGATTGAGATTGAACGCAAATATCTGCTCGAATATGAGGGCGTTGGCTTTGTGTCAAAACCCAAATACACCTCCTACAACATACCCAAGGTTGTGGTCTATGACCATGGTACTATTTATCGTGTGCGTCTGGGTGGTTATCGTTCGCGCCAGCAGGTGAGTATTTTCAAGGGTGTTACACCACTCTATATTCAGCACGACGGGGGTCAGTATTGCTACTATACGGGAGGATTTGCCACAAAGGCTGAGGCTCGTTTGGCGGTTGAGATTTTGCGTAAGAAGGGCTTTAAGAATCCGGTAGTTGTGGAGTGGGCTGATGGTGTAAGACGCGATGTGCCCGATTCGGAGCAAGATGTGAAGTATAGGTTGGAGATTACGGGCGTTGCTACCCTGCCCGATGGCGTGAAGTCCGTAGTCAATGCTCAGAGTCCTAAGTGTGAGATTGCGCGTGTGGGTTCTACCTATATGGTTGCATCGTTTGTCGATAGGGCTATTGCCGATGCCCTCGCACGCCGAATACGCGAGGTTGACCCCACACTCAAGGTCGAGGTGGTCGAGATGGAGTAAAACGGTTTTATAATAAGCGATTAAGATATGGTAATGATTATTATTCTTGTAGTGTTGGCTCTGCTCTTTTTGGTGGTGGAGTTGGTTCTCTTGCCCGGCTTTACGGTCACCGGATTGTTGGCATTGGTATCGGGCGTAGGAGCAGTCTATATAGCTTATGATGACTATGGTAACATAGTGGGTACTGCTGTGTTGGTTGCTCTTCTTCTGTTGTCGGTTCTCGTTGTATGCCTCTCGCTCAGAGCTAAGACTTGGCAGAGATTTGCCCTCAAGGAGAAGCTTTCCTCTTCGGCATCCGAGTCGCTTGCCCAGAGTGTTGCAATCGGAGCCAGAGGTAAGACAATTTCGCGTCTTTCGCCGATGGGCAGTGTTGAGATTGGTGGCAAGATATATGAGGCTAAGTTGGTACAAGGCTACTTGGACCCTCGTTGTGATATAGAGGTTGTGGGCTTCCAAAACTCGAATATCATAGTCAAGAAAGTTGAGTAATAGAGATATTAACAGATAATAATAAGTATTATGGAGGAGATTACAGGTATGGGCACCTATGCCCTCATTGGTTTTTTGTCGCTCTTGGCGATATGGTTCATCTTCTATTTTGTTCCCGTAGGTTTGTGGTTCTCGGCATTGGTGTCGGGAGTTAGAATCTCGCTTCTGCAGCTTGTGCTTATGCGCTGGCGTAAGGTGCCACCCTCGATTATCGTCTCGTCGATGATTGAAAGTACTAAGGCTGGTTTGAGCTTAGACCCCAACGAGTTGGAGGCTCACTATCTTGCCGGAGGTAACGTAACTAACGTGGTTCACGCCTTGGTCTCGGCTCAGAAGGCTAACATCACTCTCGACTTCAAGATGGCTACTGCTATCGACCTTGCAGGTCGTGATGTGTTCGAGGCTGTACAGATGTCGGTGAATCCTAAAGTTATCAATACCCCTCCCGTGGCAGCTGTGGCTAAGGATGGTATCCAGCTCATAGCTAAGGCTCGTGTTACGGTAAGAGCTAACATCAAGCAGTTGGTGGGTGGTGCCGGCGAGGAGACCGTTTTGGCTCGTGTCGGCGAGGGTATAGTCTCGTCAATCGGTTCGGCAGAGTCGCACAAGATTGTACTCGAGAATCCCGACTCCATTTCGCGCGTAGTGTTGGATAAGGGTCTTGATGCAGGTACTGCATTCGAGATTCTCTCTATCGATATTGCCGATATCGATGTGGGAAAGAATATCGGTGCGCAGCTTCAGATGGATCAGGCAGAGGCTGATAAGAATATCGCGCAGGCTAAGGCTGAGGAGCGTAGAGCTATGGCAGTGGCTTTGGAGCAGGAGAATAGGGCTAAGGCTCAGGATGCTCGCGCCAAGGTTATTCTTGCCGAGGCTGAGGTGCCGTTGGCTATGGCTGAGGCATTCAGAAATGGTAATCTCGGTATTATGGATTACTATAAGATGAAGAATGTGATGGCTGATACGCAGATGCGTGAGTCTATTGCTACTCCACAAAAGAAGTAGGTAGTAAGAGAAGTAAAAATATAATGGTGCAAAAGAAGTTTTTGCACCATTATATTTTTGTTGCTTTCCGCAGAGTTACTCAGCCATAACAAATGGCAGCAATATGGAGTTCAGCTGCTCATACTCGACCAAAAATCCGTCGTGACCAAACGGCGAAGCAATCTCGTGGTATTGTGCCGAAGGAATCATCCGGCAGAGTCGGCGCATCTCCTCGGGAGTAAAGATTATATCGGTGGTGATGCCAACAACGATTGTGGGCGATGTTATTCTCTTCAGTGCAGACTCCATGCCACCCCTTTGGCGACCCACATCGTGGGTGTCGAAACAATCCAAGATAGTCACATAGGAGTAGGCGTCGAATCGGCGACAGAGCTTTTCGCCCTGATATGTTTGATAGGTGCAGGCTCTGAAATCGCAGTAGCGCACCTTATCATCCTTCTCCTGCTGAGTGAGGTTGTAGCCCTCGGCTCCGCGATAAGTCAAAAGTCCGATGGCGCGCGCTGCCGCCATACCCTTCATTCCTGCATCGGGGCGAGGCTCGCCATAGGTGGAGTCGGCAAAGATTGCCATACGCTGAGTCTGGTCGATAGCTATCTGCCACGGAGTGGCTTTGGCTGCTGTGGCAATCAGCACCAACTTCTCGATACGCTCTGGCTCCATAACTGCCCACTCAACGGCTTGAAAACCACCGACCGAACTTCCTATGAGTGCCTTTATGCGGCTGATGCCCAAGTGGTCTGCCAAAAGTTGGTGCGCTCTGACAACATCCCTCATCGTCAGGCGAGGAAACTCTCCGTACCAAGGTTCCGAGGTTTGAGGGTTGATGCTCAGCGGACCTGTCGTGCCGTAGTGCGAACCGAGAATATTGGCACACACCACAAACTGCTTGTCGGGATCGAGGAATCGTTCCTTCTCGACGGTGTGGGGCCACCAATCGGCAACATCAGAGTTTGCCGTCAGGGCGTGACATACCCATACCACATTGTTGACACGATAGGTGCCGAAGGTGTGGTAGGCTATTCTGAGTGCGGGGAGCTTCTCGCCACGCTCCAACTCGAATGGGTGGTTGTAGTCGAAATATTGAACCATACTTTTCTACTCGACGTTTGAGAATGCCTGCTCGAAATCCTCGATGATATCCTCAACATTCTCAAGACCCAACGATATTCTCAGCAGTGTGGGTGTTACGCCAGCCTTTTGCAAATCCTCCTCGGAGAGTTGCTTGTGGGTGGTCGATGCAGGATGGGTGATGACTGTCACCGAGTCGCCAATCATAGTCATATTTTGAGCCAACTTGAGCGACTCTACAAACTTAACGGTACTCTCCAAAGTGCCGCGAAGAGAGATTGTAAAGACTGCCGACGAGCCGTAACGATAATATTTCTGGGCGTTGACATAGCTTGGATGGTCGCTAAATCCTACCCACGACACATTTTCAACTTTGGGATGAGATTGGCAATATTGGGCAAGACGCTGGGTTGACTGAACTTGGTGCTTAACTCTGAGCGAGAGGGTCTCCAGACCTATCATCATCAGATATGAATCGAAAGCCGAGGGGCAGCAACCCAAGTCGCGCAGACCATCGACCCTGCACTTTACGATGAATGCCGCAGCACCAAATGTCTCGTAGAGGTTAAGTCCGTGGTAACCCTCTGAGGGACCATCAATTTGGGGAAATTTGCCATTTGCCCAATTATAGTTGCCGGCATCGACTATAATACCACCTATAGCCGTTCCGTGGCCATTTATCCACTTTGTAGCCGAATCGACAACGATGTTGGCTCCCCACTCTATGGGGTTGCACAGGTAGCCTGCCGCACCAAATGTATTATCCACAACAAAGGGAACATCGGCTTTTTTTGCAAGCTTACCCAATGCCTCAAGGTCGGCTACACCACAAGTGGGATTGCCCATACTCTCGACATATATCGCTTTGGTATTCGAGTCGATAAGCTGCTCGAAGTCCTCTACGCGCTCGCTCTTGGCTATGCGACACTCTATGCCTAAGTTGCGGAGCGATATGCGAAATTGGTTGTATGTGCCACCATAGAGCAGTGGCGATGCAACGATATTGTCGCCACTCTTGGCAAGCGAGAGCATAGTGATAAGTATTGCCGACATACCCGACGAGAGAGCCAATGCTCCAACGCCACCATAGAGTGCAGCTATGCGCTCTTCGTATGCCGATGTTGTTGGGTTTTGGAGTCGGGTGTAGATGTTGCCACTCTGGCTAAGCTCGAAAAGACGAGCTGCATAGTCGCAACTCTCGAAACGATATGCTGCTGTGGGGTATATTGCCACGCCACGCGAACCTGTTGGTTCGTTGTGATTCAGACCCGCGTGAATCTGTCGGGTCTCAAATCGGTATTTCTTGTAATCCATAGTCAAAACTTAATTTAAGTACCTACCTAACATTAGGTGCAAAGTTAATAAAAAATTTAGGTAATTACATACAATTTTACACTCGGTGTAAAATTACCGCTTTTTCAGCCGTTAGGCTGACCAAGT
>CAZFQU010000030.1:0-23933 GCA_964521245.1 uncultured Alistipes sp.
TTAACAAACATTATTTTTCACATTTAAGAATGAGCCGTAACAGATTAAATATCATCATCGCCCTCTTTGTTCTCACCCTTTTTGTAGGATGTGGAGGTGTCAGCTCTATTCTGAAGAGTGGTAAGCCAGATCTTATCTATGCCAAGGCGTTGGAGCTGATGGAGATTGAGAAGTGGAGCAAAGCTGAAGATTTATTCGAGGCTGCCCGCCCCTATTATCAGGGAACCGAGCGAGAAGATAGTCTGATGTTCTACTATGCTTACTGCAAGTACAAAAACCGCGACTACGAAACTGCCGTAGAGCTTCTCGACGCCTTCCGTCGTCGATTTGGCAGAAGTGCTTTTATCGAGAATGCCGAGGGTATGCACGCTATGTGTTACTACTATCTCTCGCCCGGGCCTAAGCGCGACCAGACAATAACCTCGCAGGCTATCATAGCCATATCGGAGTATCTGTCACACTATCCTGACAGCGAGCGTGCGCCTCAATTCAGAGAGATTACCGACGAACTCACAAAGCGGCTGCACGAGAAGGCATATCTCAATGCCTACACATACTACAAGATTGGTCGCTACAAGTCGGCTATCGTTGCTCTGAAAAATGCGCTCAAGAAGTACCCCGACTCATCGTACCGCGAGGAGATTATGTATCTGATTGTGGCATCGGGATATGAGTTGGCACACAACTCAATCGAGTCGAAACAGGCTGACCGCTACTTGGCAATGCTCGACTCATACTACACCTTCAAGTATGAGTACCCCGAATCAAAGCACCTCAAGGAGCTTGACAAGTATGCCAAGGAAGCAAAAGATTATCAAGATAAAAACAGTAAAGAAAATCTATAATATGGAGATTAAGAAGAACATTCCCAACAACACCATCACTCGCAAGTTGGTGGATTTGGACAAGGAGACAGGCAACATCTACGAGACCGTGAACATCATTGCACGCCGTGCAAACCAGATTTCCACCGAACTCAAGACCGAGCTTAACCGCAAGCTCGCCGACTTCTCGTCGCCCACCGACACTATGGAGGAGACCTTCGAGAATCGCGAGCAGATTGAGATTTCGCGCTACTATGAGCGTCTGCCTAAACCCGTAATCATCGCAACCGAGGAGTTCCTCGATGGCGAAATCGAGTATAAGAAGGCATAACGAAAAGGAATCAAAGTTGCCCCACTTGGGGCTGATTATTGCCCCGAGAGAATGGTAGAAAGCCGACTCGGGGCAATTGTGTAGATAGCAAGAGAAGTTAACACTATGCTTACAGGAAAACATATTCTGCTGGGTGTAACAGGCAGTATTGCAGCCTACAAAGCCGCCGCCCTGACCCGACTACTTGTAAAGGCTGGCGCAGAGGTACAGGTGGTAATGACCACTCTGGCTAAAGAGTTCATCACCCCACTGACGATGGCAACCCTATCCAAACGCCCCATACTCGTAGAGTTTTTCGACCCCGAGAATGGAGCGTGGAACTCGCACATAAAGCTCGGCGAGTGGGCAGATTGTATGCTCATAGCACCCGCCACGGCGAATACCTTGGCAAAAATGGCTCACGGCATAGCAGACAATCTGCTTCTGACAAGCTACCTCTCGGCACGTTGTCCCGTAGCAGTAGCTCCGGCAATGGACCTTGATATGTATGCCCACGATGCTACACAAGAGAATATCCAGCTGCTGAAAAGACGCGGAGTGAAGGTTGTTGACCCCGGCAGCGGCTTCTTGGCAAGTGGTCTGGAAGGCAAGGGCAGAATGGCTGAGCCTGAGGAGATTGTCGAGTTCTTGGGTCAGATGCTGTGCGAAAAAAAAAAGGAGCTAACGGGTAAGCATTTTATCGTAACCGCCGGAGCAACACGCGAAGCATTAGACCCCGTACGCTTCATCACCAACCACTCGACAGGTAAGATGGGCTATGCCATAGCCGAGGAGTTGGCATCTCGCGGTGCTAAGGTGACTCTTGTCAGTGGTAAAACCGAGCTGCCTATACCCAAGGGTGTAGATAGAGTCGATGTCGGCTCGGCAGAGCAGATGTACGAGGCTGCGGTCAACTCGTTCAAAGAGGCTGACGGAGCCATTATGTGTGCAGCTGTGGCAGACTATACCCCCAAAACCGTGGCAGACAAGAAGATTAAAAAGGGTGATAACGAACTCTTCATCGAGCTTAAGCGTACGAAGGATATAGCTGCCGAACTTGGCAAGAACAAGGGAAATCGCATATTGGTCGGATTTGCACTCGAGACCGACAACGAGATGGATAATGCCGTAGGAAAACTCGAGCGCAAGAATTTGGACTTCATAGTGCTGAACTCGCTGCGTGAGAAGGGGGCAGGCTTTGGTGTAGATACCAACGTGGTGACACTCATCGACCGCCACCAACGAGAGCAACTGCCACTGATGCTCAAAAGTCAGGTGGCTGAGAAGATAGTTGATAAGATTCAATCGTTGCTGACTGCAAAATAAAGCTGCAAAAGGAGCGAAATATTATAAGTTAATAGTATGTTACTGCGACTTACGGTCGAAAATTATGCTCTGATAGAGCATCTGGAGTTGGAGTTGGACAAGCACCTGAATATCCTTACGGGAGAGACAGGTGCCGGAAAGTCTATACTTCTGGGCGCGTTGGGTCTGCTGCTGGGCAACAAGAACGATGGCTCGGCAATGAAGGATGCCACACGAAATTGTGTTATCGAAGGTCTGTTCGACCTTCGCGGACTCGGACTCGAGGAGTTCTTCGAGCAAAACGAGTTGGAGTATGAGGAGCAGATAACCATACGTCGAATAATCACCCCTGCGGGTAAGAGTCGCTCGTTTGTTGGCGACCTGCCGGCACAACTATCGGTAGTCAAAGAACTGGGTAGTCACCTTCTTGATATCCACTCGCAACACCAAAATCTCATAATCTCATCAGAGGAATTCCGTATCCAGACCTTGGACACACTCTCTGCGTGTGGAGAGCTGAGGAGTGAATATGAGCAGGCTTTTGCCCTGATGAACAGTGCTAAACGCGAATTACAACGCCTTAGAGAGGAGGCTGAGGTTGCACGACGCGACGAGGAGTGGCTACATTTTCAAGTCGAAGAGCTTAGCAGCGCAAAACTCAAGTCGGGAGAACTTGCCGAGCTGGAGCAACAGCAGGCTCTTTTGGCAAATGCCGACAAGATAGGCGAGACGCTTGCCTCACTCCACAACGCAATGAGCGATGAGACGATGGGCATACTCCCTCAGCTTAAGAGTTTGAGTAATGCACTCCGAGCAATCGGCGACAACCTGCCCGACGCTAAAGATTGGGCAGAGAGAGTCCATAGCTCGTTGGTAGATTTGAGCGATATCGAGAGTTCGGCAGCAATGGCTTACGAGCGTCTTGATGCTGACCCCGAGCGATTGGAAAAGATTGACAACCGTATGGCTCTCATCTACTCGCTGATGCAGAAACATCGTGCAGCCGACCTCGACGAGTTGATAACAATACGCGACAACTACTCGGCTAAGCTCAACGCCATAATCCATTCCGACGAGCAAATACACCAAGCGAGAGAGTTGTTCGAGGAGCGTGAGAGAAGATGCAAAAAGTTATCAGCAGAACTCCACAAGGCACGCGCAGCCTCAATCCCCGATTTCGAGAGAAGAATCGTCGAGACGGTCAGCGAACTTGGCATGACGGAGACCATCTTTAAGGTCGAACTGACAGAGCTTGAAAGTCTCACCGCCTCGGGAGGTGATAGCGTGAGCTACCTCTTCACTGCCAACCGCACTACAAAGCCCCAACCCATCGAGCGTATCGCCTCGGGTGGCGAGCTTTCGCGTGTGATGCTCGCGCTGAAGTCGCTTCTCGCCGAGCGTATGGAGTTGCCTACGATTCTCTTCGACGAGATTGATACGGGAGTTTCGGGTCGCATAGCCGATGCTATGGGCCGTATCATCAGTCGTCTGAGCGAGAAGTTGCAGGTGGTAGATATCACCCACCTGCCACAGGTTGCATCAAAGGGAACATCCCACTTTGTGGTCTATAAGGAGAGCGGACATACTCTTGTGCGTAAACTCGAAGCTCAAGAGCGCGTAAGCGAGATTGCGAAGATGCTCTCCGGTGCAGAAGTTACAACAGCTGCCATAGAGCAAGCTAAAATTCTACTCGACAACTAACCCTAATAAGGGTCAGCGATAAGCTATAAGCTAAGGACTGAAGTATAGTTTAAGTGTTGGGGCTAAACTTGTTTAAGCGCCAAACACTTAAACTATTTTCGTTGTTGCGCGAGCAACACTGCACATTCTCACACTATGCAGACAAGTCTGCCGAGGCGCTACAAGCCGAGCGAGTCCCCTACGCACAAAACGAAACAATCAACCGAACACTCCCCCAAAACCCCACAACGACAAATAGATGCAATACAGGACTCGAACGGCGGCAGAAGCCGAGAGCAGACCAAATAGGGAGGGAATGGGCAGATAACCGAAGGTTTAGAAGATTTATTGATGGCTATTGCCAAACTTGTTTGAGGAATAGAACATCAATAAATTTTCGTAGTTGCGTGAGCAACACTGCACATTCTCACACTATGCAGACAAGTCTGCCGAGGCGATACAAGCTGAGCGAGTCCCCTGACCCCGTGCGTGACAGGCATATTTTATTGTTTTTCTTTGTTTTATATCACACTGCAAATATAATACAATTACTTTAATTATCAAATAGTTGCATATATAAATGTTTTTCCTTATATTTGTATTGTGATAGGTTGTATTTTCATTATTTGTTCATAGTGAAAATAAAGTGAAAATAAATCTCAATATTGATATGGCAAAGATAGCACCTAAAATCAAGCAAGGCAAGAGTGGAGAGCGTGGCTCAATACCTGCCATCATCGAGGACAACAAACAAGGTATATTCATTAGCCTTACCCTCGACACTCGCACAAACCCAATTAGTAAGTGCGTTCCGCAGAATAAAGCAACTTGGATACCTATTGCGGTGCGAGTAACCTATGCGACAAGAACGGTCTATTTCCGCACAGGCACAAAGGTTACACCTCAAATGTATGAGGCACTATGCAAAGCCAAGACAAGCGAGGAATACATCCGATTAAAGAAAGCGTATGAGCGCATAGAGAAAGCCATCGATGACTTGCTCGAAGAGGATGAGTTTAGCATCACAAAGTTGCAAGAGCATTGCTCCAAGCGTTCATCAAGCAATAAGATTATGCTTGTGGAGTTTTGGCATACATTCGGAGAGGACAAGGATACTGCTAACACAAGAGGGCAATATAGGTCCGCACTCCGCAGCTTTATAGCATACAACAAGAGTGTCGGCAAGGATGCCTCTACATTCTTGGTGCGGGATGTAACCGAGCTGATGGTTAAGAGTTGGGATGAGTATATGAAGAGCCACAGCCACCGCAAGGATGGCAAAGGTTGTTCGGCAGACACTCGCTCGATGTATCTTCGTGCGTTAAGGTCGGTGCTGGGTGAGGCTCAACGCAGAGATATTATCCGCAAGATACCCAAGATTGACATCCCAAAGGGCAACCGTAGAGAGGATAACTTTGTTAGCGTAGCCGATATTCTGCGACTCCGTGATTTCGTAGCACCCGAAGAGTGGGACAATGAAAAGAAAGATACTACACGCAAGTATATTGATATGTGGCTCTGTCTGTATATGCTCAACGGCTGCAATACTATCGATATGGCTAAAATGGTATGGAGTGATGCCTACAAGTATGAGAACGAATTGACCTTCATACGCTCCAAGACTAATAGCGATAACCGAGAAAATGGCTCTACTGTGGCAATCCGCATCCCGATAATCCCAGAGTTGGCGGTAATGCTCGACAAGTATGCATCACCCTACTGCGAGGGTAAGAGGATATTTCCGTTTATTATCGGCGATAATGCACCCACAGAGGCACAAGTGGCTGACCGAGTACACGACTTTAATGCCCGTATGAGAAATGCCCTCAAAGATGTATGCGAGGTGTTGAGGATGCGACCAATTACGGCACAATATGCCCGTAATTCGTTTACGACGACTCTAACTCATCACGGCATAAGTGATGTATATATAGACCAAGCCGTAGGACACAGCGCAGGAAATAAGGTTTTGAGGGGGTATCAGGGTAAGTTCAGCCCGAAGAAACGCTACAAGTTCAATACTCTTCTTTTCATCGACCCCGAAGATGATGAGTAGTATATATAATATATATAGGTATAACGATTAAAAGAAAAGTTATGTTCAGTTTATTGTTTGGAGCATTATGCTTTTTTACATTTCTTGGCGAGTGTTTGGGAGAACGACACAGATAGCAAAATATGCCTTGTAGATATGTGTGTAAGGGGTAGCGTAGTTGTTGCCCCTATTTTTTGTCATAGAATTTTTTGTAGATTAAAAACATAAGTGATTGATTTACAAATTGTTGAAAAAGTGTTGATAAGTTTACTTATAATGTTTTGTGATGTCATAAGTTGTGCTTATATTTGCATCGTGATAGAACAATATATCACCAAGAAAAGTAAAGTGTGTTATGTGAGTAGTCGCACATTCGGCTACAAAAATCTTTAAGTAAGTAAGTTATGGCAATTAAGAATTACTAATTGCCCTGTCTTCAAAAGCAGGGCAGAAACACTTTATATGGAAAAAAACATAGAAACTGCTCTGCAATTTCTCATCCGAAATGCAGTAAAAGAGGAACTGATGGCATCCTCGGCAACAAAACAGCCATCACAACCAAAGGACACCAAAGCCACCCTCCGTGGCATTCGTGGACTCGCTGCCTATTTGGGTATCTCTACCGCAACCGCACAACGAATCAAGTCGGAGGGTCGAGTACCTTATTCACGCATAGGAAACCGAGTTTATTTCTGCCCCTCGGAGGTGGATGAGGCTCTCAAAGTGAAGGAGGCGTAAGGTATGGCAGAAAATAAAGAAGCTCTCCACACTTTGGTAGAGAGCGTGCATCAGGTCGCAAGTGATGCTGTTGTTTCTTCGCTCAAAGATACGCAAAATTCTCCGATTTTCCAAGAGGAAAATGTAGGATGGCGTAAGTATCGTATCAAGGTAACGGACTCTATCCAAGAGCCACAGCCGATTATCAAGCAGGGCGACAAGATTGTCGTCAGCAGAGGCAACATCCTTACCGTGCAGGGTCGTGCAAAGACTTATAAGACCTTCCTCGTCAGTGGTATGGTAGCCGCTGCCCTCGATGAGGGTCTTGGTATGAGTGGTACAAGGGATGTGAGCCGAGTTCTCTATGTAGATACCGAGCAGAGCGATGCACACACCCAAATAGTCTTAAAGCGTATATATAGGCTGTTGGATATGCCCCTCGACACCGAGGATGACTCGATTATAATGCTTGCACTTCGAAAAGAGAACGCTACCGAGCGACTTTCCTACGCTATCCAAGCCATAGAGGAGTTGCGCCCCGATTTGGTAGTGATTGATGGAATTAGGGACACTGTAAATGACTTCAATAGTATAGATGAGAGCAGCAAGGTTGTTGGCAAACTAATGGAGTTATCGGCATTATATAATTGTGCTATCGTTGCCATCATTCACCAAAATAAGGGCGATAACAACGCCCGAGGACACCTCGGCACAGAGTTGATGAACAAGTCCGAAACGGTCTTGCAGGTCGTGAGGGACAAGAGTGTAGCAACGGTTGTGCCTGTTCATTGTCGTAATATCGAAGTCGATGAGTTCTCTTTTACGGTGATAGATGGACTTCCTAAACTTTGCGACAAGCCAAAGACAACTGCAAATCGTGAAGAGTTGCTCGGCACATTCTCCGAGATATTCTCAAATGCTTTATGGATTAAGCGTAGGGAGATAGTCGAGAGGTTGATGGCTAAAATGAATATGACAGAGCGTAAAGCACAGCGCAAAGTAAAAGAGGCTATCGAGGCGGAAATTTTAGAGATTGACCCTACCGATAAAAAGAAAATACGATTTCCTTCTTTCGCTGAATCTGACTTCTGACATTCCGACACTATGCGACACCACTATATATAGTGGTGGTGTCGCTGTCGTATTAGTGATTGTCGCAAGCGATATTTTCTAATACATTATATATCAATGATTTACAAACCCTATTGTCGCATTTGTCGCAAAGGATGTCGCAACTTACGACACGCCTATCTGTCGCAAACGACAATACCAATAAAAAGAAAAAATATGATTAACAATAACAATATCAGCGACTTAAAGTCCATCGCTATCGCGGACTACCTCCGCAGCTATGGGCACGATGTCGCAGGTCGCAGGAACATTGTCGCATTTTGGCGAGGCGACCATAACGCAAGTGTAAGCATCGACCCCAACAAGAATGTGTGGTACGACCACGGCACGGGTGAGGGTGGCTCAATTCTCGACTTGGTGATGAGGATTGAGGGTTGCGACTTTTCGGAGGCTTGCCGCAAGTTGGAGAGTTTCTCTTTTCATCGCTCCTACACTCCTATCGCTCGCATAGATGAGCCGAGGGAGTCGGGCATTGTCATAGATGATGTCAAGGAGTTACAGCACCCTGCACTATTGCAATATCTCGATGAGCGTTGCATCCCCGTAGAGATTGCACGGAAATACTGCAAACAAGTACATTATCACTTACGCCATACTCCGAGCAAGCGATATTTCGCCATCGGTTTTCCGAATGACAAAGGCGGTTGGGAGTTGCGCAATAAGATTGTCAAGAATGCGACGAATAAGGACACGACCTATATTCAGAACTATGGCTCGGTGCTGATAGTCTTTGAGGGTTTTATGGATTTTCTCTCGTTCTTGGCTATGCCCGAAGGTGTGTTGCCCTCGACACCGAAAGCGGACTATCTTATATTAAATAGTGTAGCCAACTCGGACAAGGCGGTTGCACTGCATCACGCTATTGAGGAGAAGGTTGAAGGCAAGCCGTTCTACAAGGTTTGCTATGCTTGCGACAACGACCTTGCAGGGAAAGATGTTACCTTTAAGATGAGTAAGTTGGATGGCTTGCGTGGCTATGGTCCAGATGGCGGAATAGTCGATTTCTGCGCCACACTGCGAGCGTATAGTGGCTACCTCGTAGATGGTAAGCTCAATGACCTTAACGACCTACTTATAGCAGTTAAGAACATCGAAAAGAAGAGAGGAGGTGTCGGCGATGGCTGTTAGGTTTATCAAGGATAGCAAGGAGTACCACTTTACTCTCCGCAGATGCTCGCTATGCCATAAGTTTGCCGAGTGTCAAGAGCGTATCAAGTGGTCGGGGCGTTGGGAGTGGTTAGAACCTGCCCGATTAGGTTGCCAAGCGTTTATCTCGGACAATGTGGAGGCGATGGCAGAAAAGCCACCGAGAGCCAATGGCTAACGAGTATTGCGGTCTGTCGGTGGATGAGGTTAGGGCGTTATCGCCCGACCTCTCCCGACTGCGGAGGGTGGAAATAGACAATCATACTTGGATATTCATAGACCCAAACCGAGACCCCAAAGAGGCAAAACGAAAGTACATCAAAGAACTTAAATTTTGGAGAGAGAAACACAATGACGACATTTTCTAAAATACTACCTGCAAGGATACCGCTACGACTGACACCACAAGAGAAAAGGTTTCTTCTTTTAGTCGCTGTTGTTGGTCTTACAGGTGGCGAGGCGTACCGCCTATGTTTCAACACGGATGCCAACAATGTATCGGCTACGGTTATGGCATCCAAACTGCTCCGAGAGGAGAAGATGCAGGATGCTATGAGGGTATTGTATAGATACTACAAGGATGGGCGGTATGGGTTTAATCAAAGACTACTGCGATATTAAGGATTTACAAAGGATTAGATAACAATTAAAAGAGAATAGATTAACAATTAAACACTACTTGATTATGAATTACACGCAAGAAGAGATTACCAAGCTGGTAGCGGACAAATGTAGAGAGGCATTTGCTCCACTTTACGCACAAATTGAAGAATTGAAAGCCAAGTATTACCCTACAATGAAGAAAGTAGAGCCAATACCTCAACCAAACCCCGAAGAGATTGAGGAGGCAGAGTTGGCGGAGAAACGGAAAATATGGCGTAAGGTAGCCGAAGAAATGCGAGCCAAAGGAAAGTAATAAACGATAAAAACCGAGAAGAATATGACGAAAAAAGTAGAAACATTATCGTATATATCGAAACTATCGAGGGAGGCTGTTATGGATGAGATTGCGAAACATAACGCTAAACTCACCCAAATACGCAAATGCCTTGCGGAGCGTGGCGAGGATATAGACGATGCCCGCACCTACCAAATTAAGGGAGTAGCGTGGCGAAGAAAAGAGGTGTTAGCCGAGTGTGAAAAGTGGATGGATGCGACCAACTGCCCCGACTATTTGAGAGAGGACTATCGACAAAAGGCGTATAATAGTTGCGACAACGACTATATCTCAAAGGTTGCATCCGCTATGTTCGGATTGAAACTAAACCTTACAAACGATGTTGAGGTTGCAGATAATGGCGAGTGGGTGGTAAAGCAGTCAGTAGTTGATGCCAAGTTGGAGGAGCATCGTTACACTCTTTCCTCCGAAGAGGTCGAGGCTTACAGGATATATGAGCAAATAATCGACCTTGCGGAGGAACTCCACAAGCGAAGATACTTTATATCGGACACTTTCGGCTCAACAAATGACAATCTGGAACGCATCGAGGATGAGGAGGCGCGATTAGAGTATTTCACAATGTTGTATGTGATGACCCCGAAGAGGTTGCCGAGCGAAAGCGACAATTAGGTATCGACTGACATTTATAGTGAATGTGTTTTTAGTTGGGGTGGCACGGTGTTCGTGCTACTCCTATTTTATTTTGCTCGATAAGATTATTTTACTACCTTTGCAATAGAATTGCGGAATACGCAGTTTGTTTGATGGCATTTAGGCTATTGCTACATTGATAAAACGACCAAATTTATTCAAGTACATTGGCAATAGGCACATTAAATGCTCACGCCTTGTGGCGTGGGTTGTGCTTATATGTACAGGTGCTTGGTCGTACCTTTCAATGATAAGCGAATACCCACGCTTTCTTTTTTTGAGTTAAGCGGTTGCTATCTAACAGCAATGGTTATTATGTTTAACTTAAATATCAAATGACTATGAAAAAGTTTAGTATTTTATTAGCATTGATTCTATGTTGTGGATTTGTGCAGGCTCAAAACAATTGCAAAGTACAAGGGGTTGTTAGATATTTCTATAATGATTTTGTAGGATATAGGGCAGATTTGGGAGCAGAAATACGATTTATCCCTGTAACGCCACAAGACACTATTCCAAGTTGTGATAAATGGAGTGATTATTATTGGAAATCACATACGGTTATATCTTATCTTATGAGGGTAGAAGAATGGAAAGAGCAAGGTATATATTATGGAGATAAAAAGAAAATTCTTCAAAATTTATATGGAGTGGATGATGAATATGTGGAGAAATTTTCTCAACTTTCAAGCGATTTAATTCCCGAAGTTACGCCATTGCTTGAACACGATGAGTATATGTGTTTGGTTGATAATTCTGGAATGTATCAAATAGAATTACCGCAAGGCGAGTATTATGTTGTTATGAAGAGTGCAAACAGAAAACGACCATTAGGTTTTGTAGATTGGCAGGGGAGAATGTATGTAAAAAAAATAAAATTAGATAGTTCTACCAAAGTAATTAGCCACGATTTTGATTTGTAGTAGTGTGTTAGCATTTGCTACAAAAAAATGTAAAGACCTTTTATAAGTACTAATTGTGATGAAAATAATTTTAGAACGACTATTACTCTTTATAATGATAATTGCTCTCTTGTCGTGTGAAAAAGGGAGTGAAGATGTGTTGTCTATTAACGATTCAAGAGATGTCAAATTCTCTCCATTAGCAAAGAGTGAAGAAAATAGATATATAGAAGTATCTACTAATCAAGCAACTTGGGATGTTACAAGTAGTGAGGATTGGTGTATAGTAACAAAAGATGATTTTGGTTTTACAATAAGTGCAAAGCCAAACCCTTGTCTATACTATGTAAAATATGCTAAAATTGACATCTCCGCAGGAAACGCTAAACCCATTCAAATAAATGTATTACAAGACCCTGTATTGTTTGCAGTAATGTCAGAGTCAGAATACTTCTTTGGAGAAGAAGGTGGCAAATTTGATATTCACATATCTTGTAATACGGAATGGAGTATTACATCAAATAAAGAATGGATTTCTGCATCGCCTCAATATGGTTGTAACAATGACGATATAGTTGTCAATGTGAAAGTTGAGGCAAATACCGAATTGCAAGAAGACTCTGCTATATTGTCTGTGTGTGCAGGAGAGGGTGTTGAGAATATTATCATACACCGAGAAGCGATGAAAATAAAATATCAAATTGGGGATTTATATCCCGATAACATCAATCCTATTGGAATGGTTTTTAGCATATCCAACGAAGGAAGAAACGGCAAGATTTTCTCATTACATAAAGAGTATGTCCACCAATGGAGTTCGGAGTATTATCGCACTTATGCCATAGACCCAAACGATGGACAATATAATATGCAGAAAATATTAGAAAGACTTAAACTGCCAACGAGACACGTTTATCCTGCATTTATGTTATGTAGAGACTTGGGAGATGAATGGTATCTTCCTGCGTGTTATGAGATGATAGATATATATAATTGTTGGAATGGTGGTGCTGGGGAAGAGAACAAATCGGCAAGGGATAAATGCAATTCTATTTTAGAAAAACATAATGGAGTACCACTAAAATCATTATATACACATTATACCACATCAACAGAATGGGATGCAAACTCATATATTTATATTGATTTTAATCACGGAACATATGAAACAGAAAAATGGGATGAATTTTATCAAGTGTATAACAAAACGATGAACACATTTCCTAAACAAACACTTGGATGTATAAGACCAATTAGAACTTTTTAGAATAGAATTCAAGTAGAAATCGTTTACAATTCAGGGAGTATCTCGATTGGGGTACTCCTTTTGTTATCAAGGTCGAGCCAAAAATACATCAAAAAAATATTTTATGGTGGCTCATCACCCTGTGAATAGTTCCGAGCCACAACCCCCTGCACCCCTTACAAGACCTTCTCTTTTCACAGTCCTACATCGACCTAAATAGGGCTATTGCAAAGGTCTGTATTTTCATTTTCTTTTCATACAGATAAAAAACAACGACCTACATTCCTGTAAGTCGTTGATTTTTAGAGCGGTGCGTAGGGGACTCGAACCCCTGACCCCGTGCGTGACAGGCACGTATTCTAACCAGCTGAACTAACGCACCGTTTGCTGATTGCGAGTGCAAAGATAATACAAAAATCTTAAACTGCAAAAAAATTATCTATTTTTTGAAGAAAGAAAATTGCACGCTACCATAACTTCTTAATTGCCAGAAGTTTGGATGCTGAGAAAAATCCTTACCCTTAGAGTGTTCGAATACCAAAAAACCCTCTTCATTGAGCAGATTGCCATCCATGACAAGGTCGATGACCTGCTCAGCACCTTCCAAATCGTAGGGGGCATCCGAGAAAATTATATCGAATGTTTTGGGGCAGGAGCGCAGATACAGAAAGGCATTTGCCTTCACGGCATAGAGGTTACGTATGCCCAGCTGTGAGGCTGTTTGACGTATAAAGTTATGGTGTACGCCGTTAATCTCGACCGAGGTTACACTCTTCACACCACGCGATGCAAACTCGTAGCTTATGGAGCCTGTGCCGGAAAAGAGGTCCAACACATCGCACTCCTCGAAATCGACCAAATTACTCAAGACATTGAAGAGATTCTCCTTGGCAAAATCGGTTGTAGGTCTTGCACGCAGGTTGCGCGGGGGGTTAATGGCTCTACCCTTATATTGTCCGCTGATGATTCGCATACTCTACCAATAATATTTAGTTATTGCTCTCAGTCCTTTAGCCCCACTACCCTCGATTAGCAGTTCATACTCCGCAGCAGGCAAAGCTCGCTTAAGCGACGAGAGATAATAGTGAACATCTGCCTCGTTCTCGGCGCGTACCACCTCTGCCAGACGCAGCTCATTATCATACACCTTTATATATAATAGATGTTGAGCCGAATAGAGCCATATAGTAGGTTTGAGTGGGGAGTGAGGTGTCAAGAGTGGCGACCACAACTCCTTGCCTTCGTAACGGCCCATCAAAGCTCGTCCGACAGCCATCACAGCCACCTTTTCGCAGCAGGGTGCGCTCCACAATGCACACTCATCGTGTAGTGGGGCAAGACCTGCCATTCTCAGGTAGAGATCAGCCTTTTCGGGCAAGAATTCCGATGCCGGAACAAGGGTGGTTTTATGAGTAAGTATATCCATAGCTTGAAAAAGGGGGCTGCCCAACACTAAAGTTGCGACAGCCCTCAAGATTTATAGCTAAGAAGGCAGGATTAGTCCTCCCAGTTACCTGCCTCGTTGTTAGCGTTCTCGATATCACCGAACTTCACACCTGCATAGCGGTTGAAGTTGTTGACCTCGTTATCAATGAAGTTGATAACCTGCTGACGATAAGCAATGGTGTCGAGGAAGAGTTTGTAGGGTGCGCGGCACTCAACAACGGGAACAACCACACCCGAACCGGTAGTGAGCTGTGCAGCCTCGAGGATAAACTCGCGCTCGTTGTTGGTTCCGGGGATATAACGCAGATTGCGAACATCCTGCTCGGTGAGAACTTTGGGAGCAAAGATAGTATCGATAACCGCAATGGTAAACTTCTCTACATTCTTCTTACCCATCTTCTTAAGCTGAGCCAAACCTACTGAGTCGTCGTCGTCAACAATTTTACGCTCAAGTTCCAACTCCTCGTTAAGAACGAAGTTGATAAGCGAATCAAAGTCGGCAGTAAAGTGCTGATACTTAGTTTTGAAAGCACGCTCAGCAGCACGAACGTCCTTAATACGGTCAATTACCTGAGCCTTCTTCTGAGCAACCTCCTTCTCAAAAATTATAGGAGTAGAAATCTGACCATAAATTACATAAACAAGGCCCAAGATGACAACAGCAAGGACCAACTGAATAAGTTTTTTTACCATTTGAGTATTTGTTTTTAAGTTTGTACTATCTTTGTAGCAACGTATGATAAAGCCACAAAAAAATGCTTAACACACATATTGCGACCCAAATTTACACTAAATTTTGTTTTAAACCAACTCTTAGCCAAAAAAAAATTATAGAAAAGTTTTCTTTTTATCTTTCAGATAGTGACTTTTCTCGAATTTTTATCCTAAACGGATATGCCGGAACGGGCAAAACAACGCTCGTTGCCGCCATAGTTTCTGCGCTTAAAGAGCTGGGTATCAAGACTATACTGCTTGCCCCCACGGGGCGTGCCGCAAAAGTTCTTGCCCACTACTGCAATCAAGATGCACTGACGATACACAAACGCATATATCGCGAACGCACGAATGCGCAATATGAGTCCAATTTCTCGCTCAACTTCAATCGTGAGCAAGATACACTTTTTATCATCGACGAGGCATCGATGCTCTCGAACAATTCGAGCGAAGGAGCGCAATTCGGTTCGGGGTCACTGCTCGATGATTTGGTAGAATATGTTCGCTCGGGCAAGCGTTGTCGTCTGATGTTGGTGGGCGACAGGGCACAGCTGCCACCCGTTGGCTCGGAGCTAAGCCCCGCTCTCGACCCGCAGTTTATGGCTCGCTATGGCGAGGTTGAATATGGCTCGATGGATGAGGTCGTAAGACAGCAAACAGAGTCGGGAATACTCTTCAACGCAACACTCGTAAGGTGTATGATGGAGCAAGGAATATACGAAATCCCACGCCTGAGAATCGATTTTGACGATATAATAAAACTGAGTGGTGGCGAGTTTCTGGAGACCCTGCAAGATTGTTACGGGCGTTATGGGCGCGACGAGGTGATGGTCATCACCCGTTCCAACAAACGCGCCAATCGCTACAACGAGGGTATCAGACGCAACATCTTGGGTGCCGAAGAGGATATCGAGAGTGGCGATATGTTGATGGTGGTGAAGAACAACTACCACTACACCGAAAAAATCGAGGATTCGCCCATAAATTTTATGGCAAACGGAGATATCGTACAGCTCAGGCGACTTAGGCGTTTCGAGGAGTTATATGGTTTTCGCTTTGCCAATGCCACCCTCTCGTTTCCAGACTACGACAATACCGAGATAGAGTGTAAGATTATGCTCGACACCCTATCGTCGGAGTCACCCTCGCTGACCTCGGAGCAAAGCCGACAACTCTTCACCGAGGTCGAAAAAGACTACCTCGACATAAAGAGTAAAATAAAGAGATTTAAGGAGATACGCGAAAATCCGCACTTCAATGCCGTACAGATAAAATTCGCCTATGCCGTCACCTGCCATAAGTCGCAGGGCGGACAGTGGAGTGCCGTATTTATCGACCGTTTTCTGTTTGGTGACGAGCCTATGACACGCGATTGGATGCGCTGGTTCTACTCTGCTCTCACGCGTGCCACCGAGCGACTCTACCTTGTCAACTTCCCCGACGAGTGGTTCGAATAACCACCCCTACTTGAGCTTCACATGAGGCAGTATGCCGGTCAGAGCTGCCAGTATCACTCCGTAGTTTGTGATTGGCACCTGCTGCGCTTGTGCTTGAGATGCACGACTCATCACAAGCCTACGATTGAACATACAGGCTCCGCAATGGATAACAAGGTCGTAGGGAGTCAAATCCTCAGGAAAATCCCTTCCGCCAACGATATCGATGGTAAGCTCCTCGCCTACCCTCTTTCGGAGCAATCGGGGCAGTTTCACACGACCTATATCCTCGCTCTGGGGGGCGTGCGTACAAGCCTCTGCAATCAGCACACGCGACTGAGGTGTGAGCTTTGAGAGCATCTTTACACCCTCCGTAAACAGCTCTATATCACCCTTATAACGGGCAAAAAGTATCGAAAATGAGGTCAGTTCCGACTCCTCGGGCTTAAGTTGCCACACCCGACTAAATGCTTGGGAGTCGGTGATTATAACTTTTGGAGGCTCTTTGAGTGCTGCAAGTGCCGAAGGCATGCTGTCGGGAGTGCAACATATAGGATTACAACCTCTGTCCAATAGTTCGCGTATGGTCTGCACCTGCGGTTGAATCAGCCTGCCTTTGGGGGCAGAGACATCCTGCGGCATTACAAGCATCACCGTATCGCCAGCCTCACAGAGCCAATCGGTCAGCAGCCGCTCATCCTCCACCGAGAGCAAGGAGAGCCTACGCCTAAGTTCCTCTACACCTTCACCGGTCACTGCGCTAACCCTCAATGCTTTAACACCATCGATACTACCACAGCTATGCACAACATCACACTTGCTTTCGACTACAATGGTCTCGATATTTCGGGTTTTAAGTTCGTTGTAGAACTCTCTCTCGAGTCCAGAATCCTCACCCGAGAGTAGAAGTATCGCAACGTTAACACTCTCAAGAGTCGATATCGCACTCTTTATCCTTTCGGAACCGAGCATGGAACTATCGTCAAGACCCGGGGTGTCGATAAGCAGCACCGCTCCCAATCCTTGAAGCTCCATAGCCTTGCGTACGGGGTCAGTGGTGGTACCTGCAACATCAGATACGATTGATACCCTCTGACCTGCAAGCGCATTTATGAGCGACGATTTGCCGCTGTTGCATCGCCCATAAAAGGCTATATGTACTCTCTCGGAGTTAGGGGTTTGTTTCATAGTTTTAGTTCATTTTCAATTGGCGCAACTTACTGATGGCAAATGAGCAATTAGCAGTAATTTCTTATTTTTTAGGACTATTTACAAGGCTCGCGAAATAGCAAAATGCGCAGTTTACTTGACGTAAATGAGCAATTTTGATATAAGCACAACGCCAAAAATTAGCGGTAATTTCTTAATTTTTAGGACTATTTACAAGGCTCGCGAAATAGCAAAATGCGCAGTTTACCGAGCGTAAATGAGCAATTTTGATATAAGCACAACGCCGTAAATAGTTCTAAAAATAAGAAATTTAGAATCTGAAATCGCGCTTACCCAATATAATCTCCTGCAACCTCTGCTCAGTAATGCGTCGAATCTTCTCGGAGGGGATAAGAGGCACAAGTTTTGCTATTGCCTGCTCGCCAAGCACACGTGTACGGGGCGAGGCATAATCCTCGAGATACTCGCGCAGGGTCATAATGGCATTGGGACCACAGCAGTCGCCGATAAGCCCACGCTTGGCAAGCGACATAAAGCGGTCGCCGGTACGTCCCTCACGGTAGCAGGCGGTACAGAAGCTGGGGATGTAGCCCAACTCCAAGAGCCAACTGACAATCTCATCCAGAGTGCGAGTATCCGAGATATCGAACTGAGCCGACTCCTCGACACTCTCCTCACCCTCGGCATATCCGCCTACACTCGTACGCGAGCCACCACTAAGCTGCGATACACCCACATCGAGTACAAGCTCGCGCGAACGTTGTGACTCGCGGGTCGAGACAATCATTCCGGTATAGGGGACAGCTATGCGCAGCACAGCCACTATGCGACGGAACACATCGTCGGTGACGGCATTGGGGAAGTCGCGCGGGTCTATATCGTCGGCAGGACGTATTCTGGGGACACTTATGGTGTGGGGACCTACACCAAAACGAGCCTCGAGATGCTCGGCATGCATCAAGATTCCGACAAAGTCGAAACGATAGTCGCTCAAACCAAAGAGTGCGCCCACGCCCACGTCATCAATTCCGCCCAGCATTGCACGATCCATAGCCTCGGTGTGGTATGCCCAATCGCTCTTAGGACCCGTGGGGTGCAGCTTCACGTATGCCTGCTTATCATAGGTTTCCTCAAAGAGGATATAGGTGCCTATGCCTGCATCCTTCAATCGGCGATAGTTCTCGACAGTGGTTGCTGCGATGTTGACATTCACACGACGAATGGCTCCGTTGCGGTGGTGAATGGAGTAGATGGTGTCGATAGACTCCAACACATATTCAATGGGACTCATCGTGGGATGTTCACCCGTCTCAAGCGCAAGACGCTTGTGACCCATATCCTGAAGTGCGATAACCTCGCGACGAATCTCCTCCTGAGTGAGCTTACGGCGCGGAATGGTGCGATTCTTGGCGTGATAGGGGCAGTAGGTACAGCCGTTAACGCAGTAGTTCGACAGGTATAGCGGTGCGAACATCACTATACGGTTACCATATATGCGCTGCTTGATTGAACGAGCAAGGTCGAAGATGCGCTGCTCAACACCCTCGACATCACACATCAGAAGCACAGCTGCCTCACGATGGGTCAGACCTTTACCCTCGGCAGCCTTCTGCATTATCTCTTCCACCAAAGCTCCGTTAGCGCGGTTAGCCTCAGCATATTGGAGTGTCGAGTATATCTCCGATTGTGAGATAAACTCCTCGGCATGCTCCGAATTTACATCATATTTTACCATAGTGCTTATCTGTATTACACTTTAGTCTGTTCTACTATCTTGCTTATCCTTGATTGGCAACTAAAGTTGCTCAACCCCTTAAAATCGCCACGCGAGAAGTCAATATGATAACCTATCGACTCCAGCTCACGCTCCAAAAGTTTTATACCCTCGGCAGCCTCAGCACCCAGACTCGCCTTATTGTCATATATGGAATATTTGCTCCTCACATCCGAAGGCGAGAGGTTGGGCATAACTACATTTGCACCCGAGAGTATGCCCATCTTTCGACCCTCGGGCGAGAGTGTGGCAAGGGCTGTTGTCGAGGGTATCAGCGCATCGGGCAGCAGCAGTCGGACCACAGCCAGAAGCAATAGCGTAAGCTCCAACGACCCCGACTGCTTGCCGGCAAATGGGGTCTGATGATGAGGCAGGAATGGTCCTATGCCCACCATCTCGGGACGTAGCTGCTGCATGAAGATAAGATCCTCGACCAACTCATCAATCCCCTGCCCGGGAACACCAACCATCATACCTACACCCGTCTGATAGCCCAAATTCTTGAGCTGGCGTATCGAGCGCATACGCCCCTCGAAGGTGGAGGTGGGGTGCAAACTCGCATAGAGTGTGGGCGATGTAGCCTCATGACGTAGCAGATAGCGCGAAGCACCCGCCTTCCGAAGTCGGGCATAGGACTCCTCGGAGCGTTCGCCGAGCGAGAGAGTGATGGCAGCATCAGCGTACAGAGAGTGTATCTGCTCTAATAGCCCGACCAATACCTTGTCGGTAAATGCAGCATCCTCGCCGCCCTGCAATACAAAGGTGCGAAAGCCCAAATCGTAGCCCACCTTGCAAGATTCCAAAATCTGCTCAGGCGAAAGACGATACCTCAAAGCCTCTCTGTTCGAGCGTCTTAGGCCACAATATAGGCAGTCGCATCGGCAATAACTCGAGACCTCGATTAGTCCTCGTATATATATACCGAGTCCGAACCGCTCAGTAGCGGTTCGGACGGCACAATCTCTAAGATAGTTCCGCGTAGTGGCATCGCACTCCATGAGTAGCGTGCGCAAAGCCTCGGCTGAGAGCCTATGCTCCTCGACCAACTGTCGGACTATCTTCTGTAACATATCACTTCCAAGGTTTTAATAGCAAACTACCTATCGAGGAGCCACCGAGGCTTCAGGTGCGAGAATAGTCACACTCTGCCCTCAAGACTCCGACCCACCCCGGAGCGCACTCACTATCGCTTCATCAACTCCTTATTGTAGATCGAACGACCCGTATCATAAGGAGCGTGAGTTGCGGGACCGGAGATACAACCTCCGTCGCAAGCCATAACCTCGATAAACTGAACAGGAGCCTTACCGGTCTTTCCGTAAGCCTTCAGTAGAGCCACATTCTTCTTGGGCAAACCTGCAACCTGAACGCCCGTAAAGTCGAACTTACCACCCACATAAGCCTTAACAGCAGCTGTCACACCACCATTCTGAGCAAAGCCGTGAGCCGTACGTATCGAGGTGAAAGGCATCTGGAATACCTGCTCCTCGCTGAAGTTGATACCCATACCCTCGATAACTGCATGCAGCTCCTCGAACGAGAGTACATAATCAACCATATCATCGCGACGTGCCTCCTTGCGCTTAGCAATACAGGGACCTACGAACACAACCTTAGCATCGGGATTATCCTTGCGAACAATCTCTGCGGTGTAGTACATCGGCGAGCGGGTGCTGGAGATATACTTCTGGAGGTCGGGAGCGTGTTTTGCAGCCATCTCCATATACGAGGGGCAGCACGAAGTGGTCATAAAAGGCTGACCCTCCTCGAGTTTCTCCTTAAGCTCCTCAGCCTCGCGCTCGGTGGTAATCATAGCACCCTGAGCAACCTCAATCACATCGCTAAAGCCGATAGCCTTAATCGCACCATATACCTGCTCGGTGGGGATGTTGTACTGCGAAAGCACGGCAGGAGCCACCATTGCCACAACCTTCTCGCCACGACGAATCGCCTGCAAGATGTCGAATACCTGCGAAATCTCAAAAATTGCACCGAAGGGGCAGCTGTTCAAACAACGACCGCAATAGATACACTTCGACTCGTCGATATGCTCAACACCATTCTCGTCCTTGGTAATGGCACCTACGGGGCAAGCCTCCTCACAAGGTACGGGAATATATACGATAGCGTGGTAGGGGCAAGCGTTATAGCACATACCACAGCTGATACAGATATTGTGGTTGATACGACCCTGACTTGTCTCGGGATCGAACTCGATAGCACCCTTAGGACAACTGCTCGAGCAGGAGCGAGCCACACAACCGCGACAGAGATTTGTAATCTGATAGTTGGTTCTCACACATGACGAACACGCCTCGTCGATAACGCACATTATGTTATCTTTGATTTTATCGCGATTCAGAGCCTTAGTAGCATACTCCGACAGGGGTGTCAACTCGTCGGTCTCGTCGGTCATATCCAGACCCAGCAAGGGCAACGACTTGTACTTCCATACTGCGCGCTCCTTGTGTATGCAACAGCGACCACGAGCCTTCTTATCGCGCGGACTCAGCTCAATAGGAAGCCTGTCGATACTCTCGACCAACTTATTCTCGTTCCAGAGTTTGATGAGATTTGTAAGCAGTCTCTGTCTTACAATCATCACATTGTTTTTAATTGCCATATAGGGTTTAGGTTAAAAAGTTTCTCGGCTGTACCTAATTGTATAATGATTATAGTCTAAATCTATACTCCACTAATGCCACAAAGATAGGGTATTTTAGTCCATATACCAAAAAAATTGTTCAAAATTGGAAACATACGCAAAAAAATCGCCCTATTTTTGACGAAAAATGGAGGTCAACAACTCAAAAACAGAACGAGGATGCCCCTACAGAGGACACCCTCGTTTTTACACCTAATATATATAGGGCTACTCAGCCACTACATTCCAAGTTCCATCTCCGTTATCACTAGCAATGTAACCATCAACCATATAAGTCGAAGGATCTGCATTGAAGTTACCACCGCCGATGTTGATGTCAGCAGTATCGACAGTGTAACCATAGCAGTTGTAACCACCCTTGAAAGTACCACCGGTAACATTCACAATAGACTTTCCTGCGTTAGGATATGTGTTCTTATCATTCTGGGCTATCAACACCGACTTATTATCATTTGCATATGTACCATCGGTATTAGCAATCCACTCGCCACCGGAAATATTGATAGTGCCACCCGAAGTCATTGCCATAAAGCCACCCTTAGTACCCTTGCCGTAACCGCCATAGACATTGATAGTACCATTGTAACCAACACCTACCAAGCTGCCATTATAGCTAGAGGTTCCATTCATATAGATTTCGGCTCCATCATAGATGTTAACGGTAGCTGCAGCGTTCTCAATACCCAAGTAACTATCCTTACCGGTAATTACAGTGCCATCATTCACATTAAGAACGGAACCACCTCTAATCTTAACAACCGAACCATTGCTGTTATTATTTATGAGTTCAATATTCTCCAAATTGATGGTAATCTGCTGAGTGCTTGCAGTCGAGGTGCAGAGTGCGCAGTAAGCAGAAGTGCCGGCGTCAATCGTGCCATTCTCAAAAGAGATAGTGTTTGCCTTCTCGCCATCATTCTTAATGAGTATCAGATAGTCGTTTACGGCATTGTCGGGATTGCTAATAGTATAGCCGTTCAAGTCAATCGTAAAGTCCTTGTCGCCAATGTAGTAAATACCCTCGTACCAGCCATTGCTTTCAGTGCGATTCTCAGCTGAGAAATTCACATCCGCGCCAAGAACGATGGTACCACCATCCTCGATAGCTGCAATAGCCGCAATAAACTCTTTAGCACCCTTTACAACTTTACCCTCGACTACACTCCAAGTACCATTACCATTATCCATAAGGCTGTAGCCCTCAGCAATGGTTACACCTGCCTTATTGTTATACGTACCACCGGTTGCACTGAAAGTACCACCATAATATACCTCAAAAATTCTATTCACCGAACCGCTTGTCCACAAACTTGTAAAGTTACCTCCAGCAACCTTAATATCGCAACCCGATGCAGCACCGCAGAAGAAACAACCTCCGGCAGCAGAATTTGCCACACCATAGAATTTACCACCATTGATAGTAAGTTCAGATGAAATATATCCAAAGTGACGAGTTATGGATTCCTCAACAACATTCTCAAACTCACCACCATTGATGGTTATCTTAGAATTAGCACTTACATTAAGCATACCATTATTCGACTTGAAAGTACCGCCATTGATCACGACCTCACCTCCTTCGCGAGCATCAATGCAATAACGATAAGTAGAGATTTCACTAGCAGCCGTACCGGTCTGAGTAAACTTACCATTCTCAACGGTAATCTTACCACCGACTGCACGCAGAGGCGCACCATGCGATACAACCTCACCATCACCAACAATTGTAAGCTCTGCACCAGCATTTACCATAAAAGCATCAACAGCAGAAGCAGTAATCTTCTTACCGTTGAGGTTAAGAGTAAAGTCAACACCCTCGCCTACAACCAAGGGAGTGGTAA
>CAZFQU010000031.1:0-23814 GCA_964521245.1 uncultured Alistipes sp.
TCAACCTCGGTAAGACCAACCCCAACGACCCCAACGAGAAGTTCTCGATGTCGGTTCTGGCTTGCAACCTCTCGCAGGAGGTGAATGGTGTGTCGTGGTTGCACGGTGAGGTGTCGAAGGATATTTTGGGCAATATGTGGCCCGGCTACTTCAAGAATGAGCTTCACATCGGTTATGTGACCAATGGTGTTCACTTCCCCACTTGGACCGCATCGAGCCTGCGTCGTCTCTATGCTCGTCACTTCCCCGAGGGCTTTGAGGGTCACGTCTATAATATCCCTGCTTGGCAGAAGATTTACAACGTACCCGATAAGGAGTTGTGGGAGGAGCGTATGGCACTTAAGAACCGCCTCATCAAGCACATCCGCAAGCGTTATAGCGACCCCAATCAGGTGCGTCTGGATTCGCCTCGTCAGATGGTTCAGATTGTCGATGGCATCCGTCCCGATGTACTCACCATTGGTTTTGCTCGTCGTTTTGCAACCTATAAGCGTGCATACCTGCTCTTTACCAACCTCGACCGTCTTTCGCAGATTGTCAACAATAAGGAGCGTCCCGTGCAGTTCATCTTTGCAGGTAAGGCTCACCCCAACGATAAGCCCGGTCAGGACCTTATCAAACGTATCGTTGAGGTATCGGCAATGCCTCAGTTCGTAGGCAAGATTCTCTTCTTGCAGAACTACGATATGGAGCTTGCCCGCAAGATGGTTCAGGGTGTTGACGTATGGCTCAATACTCCTACCCGCCCTCTGGAGGCTTCGGGTACCTCGGGCGAGAAGTGTGTGATGAATGGTGTAATGCAGTTCTCGGTACTCGACGGCTGGTGGGTCGAGGGCTACAAGGAGGGTGCAGGTTGGATGCTGCCTATGGAGCGTACCTTCGCCGACCAGAAGTTCCAAGACGAGCTTGATGCCGAAATGATTTATAACACCATCGAGGAGGAGATCGTTCCTAAGTATTATCGTCGCAACAGCGAGAATATCCCCTACGAGTGGGTTGGTTCGATTAAGAAGTGTATTGCCGACATCGCGTCGAACTTCACGATGAACCGTCAGCTTATCGACTATGAGGATCGCTTCTACTACAAGTTGCGCGACCGCAAGAAGGATATCGTGGCAGGCGACTATATGATGGCTCGCGAGATTGCCGCTTGGAAACGTAAGGTTTCGGCTGCTTGGGATAAGGTTAAGGTGGTTGATGTTCAGCGTGTTAAGGTCGATAACGAGGCTATCTTCGTTGGCACTAAGTACCACTACGAGGTATCGGTTAATATCGATAATCTCAATCCTGAGGATATTGGTGTGGAGCTTGTTATCGCTAACCAGATTGAGTTTGGCCACGCTGCTAACGTTCTCAACACCATCGGTCTTGAGAGGGTTAAGGTCGAGGGTTCGGTTGTGACCTATGCTCTGGACTTCGCTCCCGATCAGGCAGGTACATTCGACTACGCACTGCGTATCTTCCCCCAGAACTCGCGCCTGCCCCACCGCATGGACTTCGCGCTTGTTAAGTGGGCATAAATATCCTTATAACAGGAAGGACACAAATAATCAGTGGGCTGTTCGGTATTTGTCGGACAGCCCACTTTGTTGTCTTGATTATAAATCCACTCTTGCTCGTGTGTGTAAGACGTTGTATAAAAGAATTTAGCAAACAAATTCAAACAACTTCTAATAATTTTCTTATCTTTGTGTTAGATTTGGTTAACTATGCAGCTTGGTGCAAACCCGAATAATGCAAATATCACTTCCCGATAAATTATCTCTTATAGAAGAGGTGTGTGCCAAGGAGATATAACGCCAAGGAAATAAAACCTAAATTTAACTATATATGAAGAAGCTCTACATTTTGATTCTGTCTATGCTGTGCTGCACACCCGCGATGGCTCAGTTTACCATCGAGGAGGAGCAGAAGACAGCACGTCCCGATGTGCAAGACTCTGTTAAGGTCACCCAGACAAACTCGGAATATTTTAACGAGGCAAGGTATCGTGCCGAGCGCAAAGAGATTCGTAACCAGCGTAACTACTTAGAGTATGGAGCCTCGTTGCAGGGTACGCTTACGGCACAAAATGATGCGTGGATAAATACCTCGGGTGGTGATAACTCGATAGCAGCTGTGGCTGCCCTGCGCCTGCACCACATCTTCACGAAGGATAAGTTTACCATCGAGACCAAGCTCGACGGCAAGTTCGGTTACAACCGTATGAAGGTGGAGCTTACGCGTGAGGATGGCACGAAGTATGACGATGGTATCTGGTTTAAGAATCAAGACGAGATTGCAGTATCGACAGCTCCGGCATACGTCTTTAAGAAGAATTGGTCGTTCGGTTCGATTATCAAGTTCCGTACACAGTTTGCCAACGGCTATAAGTCGCGAAACGAGCAGGAGGGCATACACCGCAAGAGTCGCTTTATGTCGCCCGGTTACTTCGATATCTCGGTCGGTTTTACCTATACCAGCCCATCGAAGAAGCTTCCCTTCAAGGTCAACCTTTCGCCTATCGCATCGAACGCAACCTTTGTGCGTAGCGAGAGCGTTCGCGAGAATGGCTACACTTATGGTATTACCAATCCTGCCGACCGCAGCCTATGGCAGGGCGGTTCGTCTATTCAGGTCGATTTCGACCGTACGTGGGGTAAGAATGGTTGGTTGCGTTACCGCACTACATTTTACTCTTTCTACGGCTGGATTTCGAGTATGAGTACCGACAATAAGTATCGAAAGTTCGACCACTTTAAGGCGGCAACCACAGAGTGGGCAGATAATGGTAGCGACCCGACACTCAAGCCTGTGATGACTATCCACCCCACGGTGCGTTGGGAGAATACCATCGAGATTAAGGCTACGAAGTTTATCTCGACGCAGATCTACTTCCAGCTCTTCTACAACCGCGCACAGTGCTATGATGTGCAGTTGCAGACCCTCTTGAGCGTAGGTTTCTCCTACACCTTCAAGAACCGCGAGAAATAATAACCAAGTTATATGGAACACAACAACTCCAAGCGTACAATCCTGATGCCTATAATCATCCTTTTGGCGATGTTTGCAGGTATGGGTATCGGTTGGTTCACCCACTCGGGTAAGAGCCAAAGCCAGCAGTCGATTGTAAATATCGTAACACGCCCCGATGGAAAGCTCAATCAGACCCTTTCGCTCATCGAGCGTGAGTATGTGGATTCTATCTCGGTTGACTCCCTTTCGGAGTTGGTTATACCGCTGTTGGTCAAGGAGTTGGACCCACACTCGGTCTATATCCCCAAAGAGGAGTTGCAGGCAGTTAACGAACCTTTGGAGGGTGAGTTCGATGGTATTGGAGTGGTGTTCAATATGACTACCGATACGGTCCTTGTTCTCAATGTTATTAACTCAGGACCGAGTCGCAAGGCAGGCGTGCAGCCCGGCGACAGAATCATCCGTATAGACGACGAGTTGGTTGCCGGACAGAAGATAGCACAGGACAAGATTGTCAAGCGACTCAGAGGCAAGCGTGGCACCAAGGTTAAGCTTTCACTTCAGCGTCAGGGTATTGAGGGGCTTGTGGATGTGGAAGTAACGCGCGATGTGATACCCGTAAAATCTATCGATGCGGCATTTATGATTGCTCCCCAGATAGGCTTTGTCAAACTCTCGCAGTTTGCCCGAAACTCCTATGTTGAGCTTATAGGCTCGCTGAACAGACTACGCAGTGAGGGTATGAAGGCACTGATATTCGACCTTAGAGGTAACTCTGGGGGCTATCTGGATCAGGCCATCTTGATTGCTAACGAGTTTTTGGATGCAAAGCAGCTGATAGTCTATACCGAGGACCGCAACGGCAAGCAGGTGCGCCAATATAGCGATGGCAGTGGAGGCTCGTCGGACCTCAAGCTCGTGGTGCTGATTGACGAGTATAGCGCATCCTCGTCGGAGATCCTTGCAGGAGCCGTTCAGGATAACGACCGTGGAACTATCGTCGGCCGTCGCTCGTTTGGCAAGGGGCTGGTTCAGCGTCAGATACCATTTGGCGATGGCTCGGCATTGCGACTTACCACAGCTCGATACTATACCCCCACGGGTCGTTCGATACAGAAGCCCTATACCCGAGGTGACGGCGAGGGTTACGAGAGTGAGCTTATGGAGCGTTACAACCATTCGGAGCTATTCTCGAAAGATAGTATCCACTTTGCCGACTCGCTTAAGTTCACTACCCCCAAGGGCAAGGTTGTCTATGGCGGCGGAGGCATTATGCCCGATATTTTTATCCCTGCCGACACAACCGACGTAACCGATTGGTTTATAAAGGTCTCAGGGCTAAATATTCTCTATCGCTACACCCTTGAGTATGCCGACCGTCACCGCGAAGAACTCAATAAGGTCAGCTCCATCGAGCAACTCAACTCGCTACTTGATAGTGATAAGCAGCTCGTAGGCGACTTTATAAAGTATGCTTCGGCAAAGGGCGTGAAGCCCAACTATAAGCAGATAGCACGTTCCCGCAAAATAGTCGAGGCACAGCTCAGGGCATACATCGGCAGAAATACCGACTTGGAGGATGTGGGATTCTATGTCAATATTTACCCTATCGACAAGAATATAACGCGCTCGATACAGGTGCTTGAGGATGAACTTGAAAATAGTAAAACAGAGTAGAGATGATAAAGAGAATAATCGAGATTATTGTAATCATTGCCGCAATGGCGGTTATGATTTTTGCGTTGCTCAATAGGAGTAACACCAAGTCGATGCTTTTTGGTAAGGAGGATGGCGAGTCGGCTACCGAGCAGGTTGAGGTTTCGGCTCAGGAGACTCAGACAGAGGAACCTGCCACTACCGACAAAAGTGGCGAAGATGAGGCTGAGAGCTTAGAGCCTGCAACGGCTATCTCGGAGCCTGTGACTGAACCCCAAGACACTACCCGAGTGCAGTAGTCGTAAAACCATATTTTATTACACTAATAAACAAATTGGAGCTGTCAGGTAGCTCCAATTTTTTTTGAAGTCGGATGCAATTTATAAGCTGTTTGAGTGGAAAAATTACAAATTATAATCCTCTTAGTGGTTGAAAATAAGGAAATTTTATTACCTTTGTATCATAATGAATAGGCATAACATCTCCACTTATTTTATTCGACTTGCCTTTACTACCACTTTTTTACTTTTTATGCTTAACTCCTTCGCTCAAAGTTCTAAGGTGAAGGTTACAGGCGAGATTGTATCGGCAGAGGATAAACTTCCACTCATCGGCGTTGCGGTGGTGGTTGAAGGAACGACTCAGGGTGCCAGCACCGATATCGATGGTCGATATGTCATCGAGGCGGAGGCGGGTCAGACCCTCGTCTATTCCTATTTGGGCTTCAAGGAGGCTCGGTGGATTGTCCCGACAGGAAGCAACGCTGTAACTTACGATGTGGCTCTGGTTGCCCAGAGTGCAGAGATTGATGACGTAGTGGTCATAGCCTACGGTGTGCGTAAGAAGGGTACACTCACAGGCTCTGTCTCGTCGGTAAAGATGGAGGGTGTGGAGACCACCCCTACGGCAGCTTTCGACCAAGCTCTTCAGGGTCAGGTTGCAGGTCTATCGGTAATGTCGAGCAGTGGTGAGCCGAGTGCTTCGGCTGTGATGACCATTCGTGGAGCCAACTCAATCAATTCGGGAACAGCTCCGCTCTACATTCTCGACGGAGTACCCATCTCTGCCAGCGATTTCAATTCGGTCAACCCTGCCGATATAGAGTCTATCTCGGTGCTTAAGGATGCGTCGTCAACCTCGATTTATGGTGCGCGAGCAGCAAACGGCGTTATCGTCATCACCACCAAGCGAGGCAGCAAGGCAGACCGTCCGAAAATCGAGTACAGAATGCAGATTGGTATCTCGGATATAGCTTGCGGTAAGTGGGATTTGATGAATACTGCCGAGCGCATACAATACGAGAAGGAGATTGGTCTGGATGCGGGTCAGAACTACAGCCTGCTCTCCAAGACCGATGTGAATTGGATGGATGTGGTATTCGACTCCTCGGCAATGGTCCAAAGCCACGAAATTTCGGTGTCGGGTGCCGACGATAAGACCAACTATTATGTTTCTGCCGGATACTACAACCAAGAGGGTATAGCCATAGGCTCGTCGTTCAAGCGTTTCTCTTCGCGTCAAAATTTCGAGCGTAAGGCTGGCAAGTGGCTCAAGATAGGTATGAACAATATGCTCAACTATCAGCTTATCGAGCAGGCAGATGAGGGTGCCTACACGCTCGTTACACCTATCTCGGCAGCACGATTTATGATGCCCTATTGGAATCCCTATCGCGAGGATGGCTCGATAGCCTCAATCTCCGATGGCAGCTGGAAGGGTAACGGTCAGAACCCCTTGGAGTGGCAGGCCAATAACCCCGTCACTTACAAGAAATATAAGGTTCTCTCGACCCAATTTGCAGAGGCCAAGCCTATCGAGGGTCTTACACTGCGTTCGCAGTTTGGTATCGACTATACCCATACTACGGGCTTTGCACAATCCTTCCCCAGCTATGCCCCCAATCAGGGTCAAGGCTCTGCTTCGCGCAGCTCGACCGACAGCTATACGCTGACAATCACCAATACCATAAACTATACCTTCAACGTAGCATCGCGTCACAACTTCAACTTCCTGCTCGGTCACGAGGGCGTTGATAGCCACTACGAGGCATTCAGCCTAACCAGCGAGGGTCAGAATAACGATATGCTCACCGATATCTCATCGGGTACGCGTGTGAGCTATTGGGACGACACGACCGATTCGGATTACGGATTTCTCTCCTTCTTCGCTCGTGGCGACTATAGCTTCGACGACCGCTACTTTGTTGACCTCTCGATGCGTGCCGATGGCTCGTCGCGCTTCGGCTCGTCGCGTCGCTGGGCAGCCTTCTGGTCGGTAGGCTTTATGTGGAATTTGCGTAACGAGAAGTTTATGGAGAACTCGAAGCGTTGGCTTAGCAATGCTCAGATTTCGGCATCGACAGGTACATCGGGTAACTCCTCGATTCCCAACTACGAACACCTTGCACTTGTTGGAGGTGGTGCCGATTATGTGGGTAGTGCCGGTATAGGACTCCTCCAGCCCGGAAACGAGAATCTGGGATGGGAGAAACCTTGGGTGACCAACCTCGCACTCCACGTCGGCTTCTGGAACAGACTCAACATCGACTTCGAACTCTACTATAAGCGTACTTCCGATATGTTGATGCAGGTTCCCGAGTCGTATGCCACAACCGGATTTGGCTACTATTGGGACAATGTGGGTGTGATGGTCAACAAGGGTGCCGAGCTTAACCTCAATGCCACACTGCTCTCTACCAAGAACTTTACTTGGGCGGTGAACGCCAACTTCTCCTACAATCACAACGAGATTGTGGAGTTGTACAACGGTGTTCAGGAATATGAGAACTCGGGAACCAACACCAAGTTGGTTGTTGGTCACTCTTTGGGTGAGTTCTACATCAATCGTTATGCGGGCGTAAATCCTGCTAATGGTGATGCGTTGTGGTACACTGCCGACGGAGAGCTTACCACCGAACTTCGCGACAAGGATAAGGTGCTTGTGGGCAAGAGTTATCTGGCTCCTTGGCAGGGTGGCTTCGGAACAGCCCTCTCGTGGAAGGGTCTTCAGCTCTCGGCGCAGTTTAGCTGGGTCGCCGACCGCTGGATGATTAACAACGACCGCTACTTCGACGAGTCGAATGGCCGTTTTGCAGTTTACAACCAATCGAAACGTCTGCTCAACCGCTGGAAGGAGCCGGGAGATATTACCGATATACCTCGCCACGGTGTATATACCGAATTTGACAGCCGTCTGTTGGAGGATGCATCGTTCTTAAGACTTAAGAATCTGATGCTCAGTTATAGCTTCCCGAAGGCACTGCTCTCGCGCTCGCGTGTGTTCAGTGGTATCAGAGTCTATGCTCAGGCAACCAACCTGCTGACCTTCACCAAATTCTCGGGTCTCGACCCCGAGGGTACTGCCAATGTCTATGCAGCACAATATCCCATGTCGCGTCAATACACCTTCGGCTTAGACCTAACCTTCTAATATCAGAATACAATGCTAAGAAATTTACGATATATACTTACGACACTGCTGCTCTTGCTTGGCTCGGTCTCGTGTCTTGACAAGGAACCCGACTCGGCAATTCCGCAGCAGCAGGCAATGCAGAACTTCAACGATGCCGAGCAGACGCTCACGGGTATCTATGCTCTGCTCAAGAGTAGCGCACTATATAGTGGCTATCTGACCCTTCTGCCCGATATTCAGGCAGACTTGGTCTATGCCGTCGATGGCTATTCTAACACATATGGCAACTTCTGGCAGTGGGATATACGCTCGACAACAACCGAGCTGGAGGCCCTCTATGGTTCGCTCTATAAGGTGATTGCCAATTGTAACTTCTATCTCGAGCGTATCGATAAGGTGATTGCCAACACCACCGACGACCAGCAACTCGAGACTCTGGATTGCTATACGGGCGAGGTCTATGGTATTAGAGCCTTGGCTTACTCCGAACTTTTGAAGTGCTTTACTAAGGCCTACGACCCCGCAACTGCAAAACAGGAGCTGGGCGTGGTGATTCGTACTCGCTACTCTGAGCAGGAGCCTATACGTCGAGCATCGCTCTACGACTCCTATCAGCTCGTTCTCTCCGATTTGGAGAAGGCAGAGGAGCTACTTCCCGTCGAGAACGATTCATATAGCTACGCCTTTTTTAGCAATGCTGCCGTATGCGCACTCCACGCACGTGTGGCTCTGAATATGCAGGATTGGGAGGCAGCCATCGAGTATTCGTCGCGCCTTATCGACCACCCCAATAAGGCATTTGCGCTCTCGTCGGCAAACAGCTATTACACAAGTTCGATGACCTACTTCGACTATATGTGGGCATACGACGTGGCAACCGAGATTATTTGGCGTGTGGGCTTTACCTCTACCTCCTATGGCGGAGCGTTGGGCGCACCATTCCTCGGCTTTACGGTCGATTATTACTACTACTATCCCGACTATGTCCCTGCACAGTGGGTACTCAACCTCTATGCCCAGTCGGATATGCGTTACAGCAGCTATTTCCAGAGCTTGACTACGGGCTACTCGCACGGCTTGACTTGGCCTCTGCTGATAAAGTATTATGGTAATCAGGACTTTATCTCTTCATCGTACCTCTACCACGTATCTATGCCCAAGCCTTTCCGTTTGGCAGAGCAGTATCTGATTCGTGCCGAGGCATATTGTCGCCAGCAGACCCCCAACTTCTCGGCAGCAGCTAAGGACCTTTCTACTCTCAGAGAGTCGCGCTTCTCGTCGGGTGGCTCGATAAGCCTCACTGCCGACAACTATTTGCAACATATCTCGGACGAGAGAGTCAGAGAACTATACATGGAGGGTTTCCGCCTCAACGACCTGAAGCGATGGGGTGAGCTCTACAACAATGGCGAAGGCTTTACGCGTGAGCCTCAGAGCAATTCGCTCGACGAGGGCAGCTCCTTGAGTGTGAAGGCTGATAACCCCCTCTTCGTATGGCCCATACCTCAACACGAGATTGAGGCTCCCGGAGCAGAGATTGAACCTAACGAGAGTAACAACTAATTCTGAATATAGTGTATGAATAACCGATTATTAAAAAGCACACTTAATCTGCCACTCGCTCTGTTGCTTGTTGTGAGCCTTGCGGTGGGTTGTAGTGAGGAGTATGTCACCTACTCGGATGGAGAGTATGTGATGTTTGCCGATACGCTCTCGACTAACATCGTCGAGATGGATAAGGAGTGCTTCACCATAAAAGTAGCTTCGACCGTTAAACGCGACTACGACCGCACGTTTGGTGTCGAGGTTTTGGACAAGGGTAGCAACGCTATCGAGGGCTTACACTATGTTTTGCCCCAAAACAGCGTAACTATTCCGGCAGGCAAGCTCTCGGGCGAGATAAAAGTCGAGGGCAAGTACGAAAATATCGAACCTACCGACTCGCTCGGCTTCACCCTTAAGTTGGTGATGGCTCAGGAACTGAAGTGGAAGCTGTATGAGAATAGCGACCAAGTGAAGGTGGTTATGTATAAGAGTTGCCCCTTCGACATCAACAACTTTACGGGTTGGTGTGTCTTTTCGTCGCTCTTCCTGCGTGACTACCCGGGCGAGAATACAAGTTATAGCCGTTTGGTCTATACCGAGCCTCACCCTTCGGAGAAGGATATGATTATTGTTCGCAACTGTTTCTTTGACGGCTACGATATAACTGTACGATTCCACGGCGACGATGCTGCCAATCCTCTTATCACGATGGATGAGGATCAGATTGTGAGCAACGAGGAGTCGGTCTTTGGCCAGATTTTGGGAGATAATAAGATTCTTTGCGATGAGAGTCAATACTACCCCTCCTATTTCAACTCCTGCCAACGCTTTGCAGCCCTTTGGACTCATATCTACGTTGAGAATGTAGGCGAAGTTGTCGGTACGGTGGGCAACTACTATAACGTCTTTGAGTGGATTAGCGACGAGGAGGCTGACCGCATCCGACGCGAAGGCTTCTAATTTGTGCCCTTCGACTCTAAACCGATAATAATATAAAAAATAAAGATATGAAGAAGATTTTATCATTTTTGAACATTGCACTTATGGGAGTTGTGTTTTTTGCTTCCTCTTGCAGCTCTGACCCTGATACTCCCGAGCAGCCCACTCCTCCCACACCGGAGGTTGAGCCAAACTTCCCCTCCGCTGTCGTAGCAGATGTGACAGCCGGCGAGGTTTACACCATCAACATCCAGCCTAATATGGATTGGGAAGTCTCTATTCCCGAAGCTTCTGCCGCCTACTTCCAGATTTTGGATGGCGAGCAGTATGTCTATACTCTTCGTGGCGAGGCGGGCAGCCATAAGGTTCAGATTAACGTGTCGAATATCGAGGATTTCGACAACGACCGCACTTGCGAGGTGACAATGAAGATGGCTGACGAGAGTCGTGTTATCGCTACTCTGACCCTCACCAAGCTCGAGCGCGAGATGGCAATCTATGCCGTAAAGGTTGAGGACGATGCTTTTGTCTATGCCGAGGAGGGTGATTTCACCTATGCCTACGAGGAGAGTGTAGTCGGACAGGAGGGTGTTCAGATGATTTGGCCTATCGAGATGAGTCTCTACTCTACACGTGTGAAAGTTGAGGCAAACTTTGAGTGGATTGTAGATGGAACTCCCGATTGGATTGTACCTATTGCCGGTGGCGATAAGGGTAGTGTCGAACTGTGGATTAAGGGCGAGCCTACGGCATATCCCACCACAGCCGAGAGTGCGACTTTGAAGTTTGTCGATGCCGTAAACAACGAGGCTGTTGTGGCTGAGCTTAAGGTGTCGATACCTTCGGCTGAGGATATTTTCTTGGTCGAGGGCTTTGAGGAGCAGACACTCTTCAACTCCGAAGGCGGTGTCTATAACTCTATGCTGGCAGATTATGTCGAGGGTACGGCAAATGCCACCGTTACGGCAATCAATGGCACTCAGGTCTATGTGCTGAGCTTCGAGGAGATGTGGGGCGTTTTGGAGCCTACAATCCTGACCGAGTGGGTCAATGTGGAGTTCGAGGAGTGGGACGCTACCGATGCAACGGTTATTCGTAGTCGCACGCTGCGTCTTGGTGTTGATGCCAATAATGGTGCAGAGCGTGAGGCTACGGTGATAGTTGTTCCTGCTGCCCTCGCCACCGAGGACCCCTACGCACTTATCAAGATGGACAACGAGATGGCCTCGCGCGAGATAGCCGACGAGTATAAGCCCTATGTGGCTACCACCATCAAGCAGTCGGCAGCTCCGGGCGTTATCGAGGTTATAGGTCAGGATAATATGGAGGCTGTTGGTGCTACAATAACTCAGTTCGAAAATTCGCATTGGCTCTTTGACGAGTTCCCGACAGCAACCGAGGGTTGGGATTTGCTCTACACCAACGAGTGGGCGTATGAGAATTGGAGCTTGAAGATTTGCTGCGATTACACCAAGATTTCGACCTACACATTCAACGAGATGGGTTCTATGATTGATATGTCGGGCGAGGATGCTTGGATTAGCTTTACGGTTAGCGAGGAGAATACCTTGCAGATAGTAATGGACCCCACCAAGCCTACGGCTGCCGGTTCGGTAAATGCCCTTACGGGTGATTATGAGGGTATTGTTGCTGTGGAGGATGCTGATGGAACTATTGCCTTTATCCTCTGTCGCTATAATGGCGAGGTATCGATAAATACCGAGATTAACGTCGCATTTGCCTATCCTTCGTACGCAACGGGTATGAATAAGTCTAAGCTCGAGGAGCTTACCGAGGGTGATATCTTCTCTACTTATAATACTAAATATGGAGTTCGCGTATTCCACCTCACCTATACCATTGCCAAGCCTACGATGTCGATGCTCACGGGTCTGACCGAAAAGTATGCCTACGACAATGCCTCCGACGAAGAGTGGCTCAAGTATGAATACTCTTTGGAGAACCAAGTGGTAACGATGGATAAGAGTACGGGTAATGGCAAGACCGGTGCGCTGGTATTTAAGGATAATGCCGGAAATGACCTCTTTGTACTTGTCTGCACACTCGATTGTTAATCAAGGAGTAGGTATCCGCAAAAACCTTGAAAGTAAAAGTATAACCCCAGAGATAGAAATCGCATTAGTTTAATATAATGAGACTTTTAACCAGATATATGGTCGTGGCGTTTATCGCACTATTGAGCCTCGGTTGCTCGGAGGATAATCTGCCCGACTATCGCAATCCGGACTACGGATATGTGCAGTTCAAACTCTATAAGGAGGCATCCTATGAGTCGTCAACTCGCTCCGTGAAGGGTACGCTCGACTATCTTGCCGAGGCGTGCAAGGTGAAGGTTACACTCAGCTATGAGGGTACCACCATAGCTCAGACCCTGACTCTCAGCGCGGCAGACTCACAGAGTGCAGAATTTGGACTCAGGAGCGACAAACTCCGATTGCTCACGGGCGAATATACACTTATCGCCTACACTCTCTACGACTCGTTAGACGAGGCTTTGTATGTGGGTAGCGTCTCCTCGAACAACACCTTCAGCGTGAAGAGTGACGCACTTGCCATACACGATATAACGGTGAATGTAACCCCCCGAGGTTCTGCACGTTTTACCATTAAGAAGGATATGTCCGATTTCTCGGAGGCTCCCACACGTGCTACGGCTCGCCAATATACGCTCGACGAGGCTAAGTATGTGACACTGACAGTAGGTAAGGTGCTTAGCTCGGGAAGTGTGACCAATCCGCAGAGAATAGAGCGTCTGAAAGCCGAGTTCTACTACGTCTTTGACGAGGATAACGAGCATAGCGATAAGGAGGGTTATCGCCTTTCGGAGCTTCGTTGCGACTCGATAGTTTCGATGCCGGCAGGCGACTATGCCTTAATCGCCTACGAGCTTTATGATGGCAGTAAAAATCTGCTCGAAAGCAACACCAAGCCCAAGCAGGCTCTCTTCAGCATTGAGGATAATGTAACTACCGATGCCGATATCTACGTAACACTCTACCAGAGCGACGAGTATATCAAGGATTACTATGCCCTCTACGAGATTTGGAAGAGCCTCGGTGGTGAGAAGTGGTACTATATGGGCGAGAAGTTCCAGCGTGGCACGAATTGGGACTTTAATCGCGACCCCGACCTGTGGGGCGACCAGCCCGGTGTCGAGCTGCACTCGAACGGTCGTGTGGCGCGTATCGATATCAGCGACTTTGCCTTCAGTGGCGACCTCTCGCCTGCTATTGGTCAACTCAGGGAGCTTACTGAGCTGTATCTGGGTACGCACAACGACTACAACCTGATGACCTACGACCCCACGCTCGACGCACCTTTGGCAGAGCGTAAGGCTAATCGTATGGCTCTGCACGGAGAATATCTGCACAAGATTCACCCCGCAACCCAGTTTACCGAGCCTTGCGCTCGTGCCTTGGCAGAGCGTGGCATACAGATTCGAGCAACGGAGCTGTATGAAGAGTTCTCCGAGGGTGAGATTTTCGATATGAAGAGTGGCGGTCAGCGTCAGATTGTGAAGATGGATACCAATTTCGGGACCATCTGCAATGGACTCAAGTCGCTGCCCAAAGAGATTGGTCAGCTCGAGAAGTTGGAGTATCTCTATATTGCAAACAGCGAAATCAGCCACATCCCCGATGAGATTTCGAACCTTATCTCGTGTACCGACCTTGAGATTTATAACTGTCCGAATCTCAAGGAGTTCCCTATGGGTATTGCAGCTCTTCCCGAGTTGGTGTCACTCAACTTATCGAACAATGCACAATGGTCCTCTGAGGAGATTCTCAAGGGTATGAATGCTATTGCAAACGGCCCCTCTAACCAGAAGATTCAGATTATCTATGCTCGTCAGAACAACCTCGAGGAGCTGCCCGAGAGTTTTAGAAACCTCACCAAGCTGAGTCTGCTCGATATGGCATACAACAAAATCTCGAAGTTGCCTGTGTTGGGTAAGGGAGTCTCGTTCGTTCAGCTCTACTTAGACAACAACCTCATCGAGGAGATTCCTCACGACGAGGAGGGTATATTCTGTGGCTACGACGATGTGGAGACCCTTTCGTTCAGATATAACCGCATACGAAAATTCCCCAACATCTTCTCGGCAAAGAGTCGATTTACGCTCACCTCGGTTGACTTCTCGGGTAACCTTATCGATGGTTTCGAGGGCGAGGAGGATGGCTCGTATAGAGGTATCAAGGTCGGAACGTTGACCTTGGCGTCTAATCCCCTTCTGACCAAGTATCCCGTGGCTTTGGCACAGAGCAACTCTTCGGTTAGCTACATCATCCTCAGAGCTTGTAACATAGACACAATTCCCGAGGGTTCGTTTACCTATGAGAACTCTCCCAACCTTGCTTCGCTCGACCTCTCGTACAACAACCTCAGCGACCTGCCATGGGAGATGCACGCGGGTAATCTGCCATATCTTTATGGTGTTGAACTCTCGTTCAACTGCTTCTCGGAGTTCCCCTACGAGCCTCTGGATAGCTCGGGTCTTACGGTCTTTGCGGTACGTAGCCAGCGTAATGAGAAGGGCGAGCGTTGTCTGAAGGAGTGGCCCACAGGTATCTATCGCCATACGGGTCTTAGAGGTCTTTACCTCGGCTCAAACGACCTGCGTAAGGTTGAAGATACAATCTCGACACTCTGCTATTATCTCGATATTAGCGACAATCCCAACATCATATTCGATGCTTCGGATATATGCTATGCTTGGCGAGTGGGAGCCTACATTCTGATTTACGACAAGAGTCAGAATATCATCAATTGTGACTATATGTTAGACTAAAACAGCCGTAAGATATGAATAAGAGTATCAAATATATGCTTATGACGCTGCTTGCAATGCTCTCGGTGGCTTGCCAGACAGACGAGCCTGTAATCGACCCCACTCAGGAACTTAACATCGAGGTTGGGGCTGAGGGTGGTCAGCATGTGCGTAATATCACAATGTCGGGCGAGTGGATTGCATCGACCGACAATACTTGGATTTCGGTCTCGCCGGCAAATGGAAGAGGCTCTGAGCAGTGTACCTTCGTCATCGACTCGGCACTCACCGCTGAGCCTCGTCGTGGAGTGGTCAAAATCCAAAATCTCAAGACTTGGGAACAGCGCGAGGTGATTGTTCAGCAGGAGGGATTCCCTCTCCAAATCGAGCTTGAAGATAACCTTGTTGAGCTTGCCAATTATGACCAACTCGACAATCGCTACTTCGATGTCAAGGTGCGCTCTAATGTCGATTTTGCGGTCTCTATTCCCGACAATGTGGCGTGGATTGAGTCTAACCGCTACGAGCTGAAACTCGACCGAGGTTTGCGTCCGCGTGAAGTTACCATACGTTTCAAGTGGGATATCAACACCACAGCCAAGGAGCGTCTTGCCGAGATTGCCTTTACCCCCAAAAGCGATGTGGAGCTTTCGCGTTGCGATAAACTCAATATCCATCAGCAGGCTGCCGAGCCTATTGTAGAGAATAGTCGTGCGGGCGATTCGGTGGCTCTGCTCTCCATCTCGCGTTCGTTGCAGATGTACACCAGCTGGGATGCCTCGCAGCCTATGACCATGTGGAATAACATCTCTCTCTGGGAGGAGGGTATGGAGGGCTGCACACCCGACAAAGTGGGTCGTGTGCGTCGTGCCGAGTTTTTCCTATTCAATATCCGCGAGAGTTTGCCCTACGAGGTGAGATACCTGACAGCTGCCGAGGAGCTTTACTTCTTTGGTAACACAAACACCTTCTTGCTCAGCCTCGATTTGGGAGAGGATATTTGTGAGTTGACTCAACTCAAGCGACTTACGCTCGGCAGCTATGGCCTTACGTCGTTGCCACAGAGCCTCTCGAAGTTGAAGAATCTGGAACATTTGAATATAGGCTCCAACAACTTCCAAACTATCCCCGATGTCCTGACTAAGGAGAACTTCCCCAAGCTCAGAACACTGATTATGAACGCCAATACCCGTAGCTCGGTTTATGACCTGAGCAATAATGTGCGTACCGATTTGGGTGGATTCATCGACGAGCCCGAGTTCCCTGCCGACCTTATAAAGTGGGATTTGGATACTCTTGTACTGTCGGTAAACAACCTGCAAGGTAAGTTGCCCGATTTCGAGAACGACCCCGATGTGCCCTACTACACTCAGGAGGAGATTGACGCGGTGGACTCGCTGCCTCAGATTCTCGTTGACCTGAAGATTAAGAAGGTTATGCCCTCGACCAAACGTTTCTCGATAAACCTCAATCGCCTTTCGGGCGAGATTCCCAATTGGTTGCTCTATCATCCGGCTCTCGACTATTGGTTCCCATACAGTTTGGTATTCCCCCAAAATGGTCGCGCTCAGGATGGCACTCAGGCTATCTTCAGCAACGAGCCATCGAACTTGGACTACTATTACGATGTCTATACAACCAAGGAGAAACCAACGGGCGATATTGAAGAGTAGAACGAAACCTCTTGATACATGATGAAAAAGATAATATTATATATTGTTGCGGCTCTGGTTTGGTTTACCTTTGTTGGTTGCCAAAGCGATATGGAGCCTATGTCGGCTGACGAGCTAACACCTCAGCCCTACTCGCGTGAGCAGATACTCGTCAAGTTTTCGCCCCAAGTGGCAGATCTTATAGCCCAGAACAACCTTACAGAGTTGGGGGCTACTCGAAGTGGCGTTGTATCTCTCGACCAGCTTGTAGCAATCATCGGCGATTGTAAATTAGAGCGTGTATTTCCCGACGATGAGCGTTATGCAGAGCGCACACGCCAGAGTGGTCTTGACAGATGGTATGTGGTTTCATTCGATGGCAAAACCCCTGTCGAGGAGGTAGCTTCGAGCTTCGCAGCATTGGGCGAGGTGCAGAGTGTTGACCTTAACCGCACCATCAAACGTGCTTACAATGGTAAGGCTACACCTTTGAGCCGTGAGCGAATGGAGGCCGCAAAGAACTCCTATACCCGCTCGGTGATGAACGACCCGCTGCTTGCAGAGCAATGGAATCTTATCAACAACGGCGATATGTTTCTCAAGGACGAGGTGGTCAAGTCTGTTAAGGATGCCGATGTGCAGTGCCAAAAGGCTTGGGAGAAGTCAACAGGTAGGGAGGATGTGATTGTTGCCGTACTCGACGAGGGTATCTTTGTCGAGCATCCCGACCTGAAGGCAAACATCTGGGTCAACGAGAACGAGACCCTGCGTTCTGATGAGGATAACGATGGTAATGGCTATGCCGGCGATGTGAATGGCTACAACTTTGTCTATGATACCGGAGTCATCACATGGAACAACGTCAACGATTCGGGTCACGGCTCGCACGTTGCTGGTGTAATCTCGGCAGTAAACAACAATGGCGAAGGCATAAGTTCGATTGCCGGTGGTGATGGAATAAACGGCGGTGTTAAGATTATGGTGTGCCAGATATTCTCCGGAAATGTTGCGACGAGCATACTCTCGACCGTTAGAGCTATAAAGTATGCTGCCGACAATGGTGCGGTGGTATTGCAGTGTAGCTGGGGATATGTGTCGGGTGCTGCCAACGTCTATGATTGGGGCTACGACAGTTTTGCAAGCCTCGAGGCTTGGATGGCAGGCTCGCCCCTTGAGCGTGAGGCTCTGGAGTATTTCACCCACAACGCAGGTTCGCCCAACGGACCTATTGATGGAGGTATAGCAGTCTTTGCTTCGGGCAACGAGTCTGCGCCTATGGCGGGTTACCCCGGAGCTGCCGACGAGTATGTGTCGGTAGCAGCTACGGCAGCCGACTTTACCCCTGCCGTCTATACAAACTATGGTCCCGGAACCACAATCTCTGCCCCGGGTGGCGACCAAGACTACTACTATGAGTATGTCGATTCGGAGCATAACTATGGCGAGGTGGGTTGTATTCTTTCGACCCTGCCCTACCACATCAGCCCCTCGGGCTATGGATTTATGGAGGGAACGTCTATGGCGTGTCCTCATGTTTCGGGAGTTGTAGCTCTGGCAATATCACATGCTGCCGAGGAGCGTCGTCACCTGCGCGCCGACGAGCTGCGCGAGTTGCTACACTCGACAGCTACACCTTTTGACCAATATCTCGAGGGTAAGAAGCACTATCGTCGTTATGTTGCCGATATCGGTCCCTTGCAGCCTATGCAGATAAATATGAACGACTACAAGGGTAAGATGGGTTCGGGTCAGGTCAATGCTTCTGCTCTGCTCGACGCTATTGCTCAGGCGGGAGAGCCTATGCAGTTCCCTAACCTCTATATCTCGAGAGGTGAGGAGTGCGCCGTAGCCCCCGCAATTTACTTCAAGGGTGGCGAGAATCTGAGCTATGAGGTAAAGATTGAGGATGGTTCGATAGCGACATGCCGTAAGGTGGAGTCCATGTTGCTCTTTAGAGCCGAGAAGTGTGGCGCGACAAAGTCAACCATCACTGCGAGCGATGGCACGGTGCATAAGTTTAATATTACCGTACGTGATAATGCCGGCGACAACGGCTGGCTTTAGTCCAAAACAAAATCGAAAGGCTTATGAGGTGGATAATGATTCTTCTGTTGGCTGGGCTGACCCTCTCTTGGGAGGTGTCGGCACAGCTCAGAATCATACCTCAGGCGAAGATTGACAGCGTGAATAACCCTCGATGGCTTACCTCTTCGGGCTTTAGATTCAAGGGGGGCAGTAAGCTGGATATGGGACGTATGGATGAGGATGGTGGCAGCCATAGATTTGTTGCCCAGTGGCAAAATTCTGGCGACAGGACCATTGCCATAACCCATATAAAGTCGAGTTGTAGCTGTCTTAAGGGTGAGTTTACCCCCTCGGGCGTAAAACCCACCGAGCAGAGCAGTATCTCCATAAGCTACAATCCTAAGGGCCATCCGGGCAGTGTGAGTCAGCGTCTGTTCATCTACACCAACCTTTCGGAGCGAGAACCATCTGCCATATTGGAACTTACGGGATATGTAGTTGCAGGAGCCGACCACCGCGACCACTACCCCTATGCAATGGGGCAACTCCTGCTCAGAGTAAAGCAGGTGACTCTGAAGAGGGGGGCTGTCGAACGCATAGCCTGTATGAATAGTGGTAGCCGCGAGTTGACCATCAGCCACGATAGGTTGCTCACAACTCAAGGCATAAGCCTGCGTTGCGAGCCTGCAACTCTCAAGAGTGGCGAGGAGGGAGACTTGGTTATCAGCTTCTCCAAAGACCTTGAGCCACAGGGCGCAGCTCTCTATATCGATGGGGTGATACTGCCACCACGCGAGCGTAAAATATTGATAAAAACAGAGTAAACAATATGAAAATAAACCTTAAATCTCTTCTGACAGCTTTAGCTGTACTCATCTTTGCAGCCTGCTCCGATAGCGACGAAAATGCAGGTGTAAAATATCTCGACGTTACGCCAAATAACATCGCAGGCGAGTGGATGCTCTCGAGTTGGGGAGAGAATACCCTTGCCGAGGGCAGCTATGTCTATATCGAGCTGCTGCGCTCGGACCGTACATTCAAAATCTATCAGAATATCGATAGTGTGACTCCTCGTATGCTGACGGGTGTCTATAATATCGAGAACGATTCAGAGTGGGGAGCCGTCATCCGCGGTACCTACGATTATGGTCAGGGCGATTGGCAACATCGCTATATTATCAGCGAACTAAGTTCGGAGCGTATGGTCTGGACGGCAAAGGATGATGCTGAGGATGTGAGTGTCTATGTGCGCTGCGATATCCCCGAGCAGATTACAGAGCAGTTTTAGATTCCCATTATCTTGAAACAGGGGCAGCCCAACAAGTTGGACTGCCCCTTGAACTTTGGTTTGCACTCTTAGAACGGCAGGTCGTCAACATCCTCTGCTGCCGAAGGGAAGGGTGCCGGAGCAGGGGCAGGCTGAGCATAGCCCGAAGGTGCATCAGCAAAGGGGGGCATATCGGGCATAGGAGCGGGCTGAGCCTCCTGCTTTGGTTGCACGCGCCAAGCCCTAACATCGGTGTACCAACGACCGTTATATTCTCTGGACTCAACATTCACGCTCACTACATAGCTCTCGCCAATTCTCAAACGCGCCACATCGTCGGGCTTGTTGAAGAATGTTACGCACACCTTACGCGAGAACTCTTGAGTCATCTCAAAAATCACATCCTGTCGCTGCCACTGTCCACGAGCTGACGTACCGCTTGTGGGAGCAAGTATCTGAATCAGTTTACCTTCAAATTCCATATTATTGTGTGTTATATTTGAGGCAAAGATACAAATTTTCGTGGTTTTTTACCCTTACAAGCGTTAAAATGTCAAGCTCGGATGTGCAGAACTTATAATGCAATAAATTTTTCCAATCGACAAACCTTGGCTCGATTGTTGCAACCTATTACCTTTGCAGTAGAAACAGAAACAAAACAGAAAACAAACTAATTAAAAAAGCGATATTATGGCAACGAAGTTTTATAAGTGCCGCCACTGCGGTAATGTAGTGATGAAGGTTGTAGATTCTAAGGTTCCGGTTGTATGCTGTGGCGAAAAGATGGAGGAGCTTGTCCCCAATACCGTTGATGCCAGCAACGAAAAACATTTGCCGGTGGTTACCCGCATTGACAATTGCCACATCAAGGTAGAAGTTGGTAGTGTTCCCCATCCTATGCTTTCGGAGCATCACATAGCGTTCATCTATGTAGAGACCGAAAACGGCGGTATCAGAGTAGATTTGAAGCATAAGCCCGAGGCTGTGGTTTGCTTATGCAACGACAAGCCCATTGCGGTCTATGAGTACTGCAATCTCCATGGACTGTGGAAAACAGAGCTGTAAGAATTGTAAGCGAAAAGGGTTAAACGGTTAAAAGTTTTGCAATAGTTGTTTTTCGAGAGAGGGTGTGTTACTTACACTCTCTCTGTTTTTCTGTCTGTTGGATGGTCAGCAGCGAGGGATGTGCAGAATTTACCGCATGCAAATCGGAAAATTGCGACGACTCAACCTCCCAAAGCGAGAGGTATTTTTTGATTTTAGAGGAGCAGATTTGGCGCATCGTAATAAGAAACCCGGGTGGGTAGTACTTAGATGTACGTCCCACTCGGGTTTTGTTTAGGATGTGGCAAATATGCCCTATAAAATCGAAAAATTACAATTTTTTACTATATTTGTAGTGTACTAACCAAGTTTTACCTATGCACTACAAAAAGTTTTTAATCTTATTTTTACTGGTAGTTGGTTTGTGGAGCTGTTTGAAGGACCCTCACACAACACCTATCAACCAAAGGCAGAAGTCTATATTCAGCATCAAAGAGGCTGAGACTGCCTACAACAAAACCCATCAATCATTATCAACCAGAGCAGAAGAGAGCAATGAGCCTATGTACTGCGGCGAACTCGACCTATGGTGGGAGGGGGCTGAGTATTCGGAGAATATCGAAATTGCCGGATATGATGTAGAGTTGCTCGCCGAGCATGTTTTCTACCAAGTGTAGACAAAGCCAAACTGCGACAGCGTCTATTTCGCAAGAGAGCTTTACCCGCGTCTTGTTGTCGTTAAGTCTAATGACGACACAACAGCTCCCTCTTCATACATAGCTTTCTACTTTTCCGACCTGAGACCTGATGAAAACTATGAAGAAGATGCCGGCGAGGGACTATTGAATTGTACTCCCAAAGAGGGCTTTACGGGTAGAGTGGTCTATACTACTCTGCTCGGCGCACCCGTTGCCATATCTAAACACATAGAGGGCAGGCAGGTTGACCAATCGTTTTTGGGTAATATTACCGACTCACTACAATTTATGCAAGAAGCAGAACGTTTTAATCGCATAGCTTCGGGACTGAAATATATTGTTGAAGAGGAGTGTGAGACAAGAGTCACATATTGGGGAGGTGTTATTATGCCGGTTGAAATAGTTGTCAGGCCTGCGGATTGGCCCATAATGATTACTGTGATTGAAGATTCGACGCCGGAGGAAGATCCTGATAAATTTGACCAGTCAAACAACGACAATGTGGATGATATGGCAACGCCTCCCACAGTTGGAATTGGCTCAGATTTGGATGATAATACGGAGGATGATAAATATGGTTATAATCCCAATATTGAGATTGAGGATGAAGAACTATTACCTCTTATGGATTCGCTGATCAATGATTGTATGGGCGAAAAACTGATAAAAAGTATAGGCGTTAATGTGAAGTTGGAATTATGTGATACGCTAAGTGCTGCTGGATATAACTATAAAACTAAAACCGGAACGATATATATAGAACCGCAATATCTTAATTCGGATTACGTCTTGCTCGAAGAGCTAATACATATCTACCAACAAAGTATAGTTCAAGACTCAGTTTATAAAAAATCCAAATTGAATTTTGAAATAGCTGCCAAAGTTTGTTGGTTGGTCAGGGAAAAACAAAATAGAAAAGATGATTTCAAAATATATGACTACAAAAGCACCCTTGGGGATTACGATGGAGCGAATTGCTTTTCTTGTCTTGTAAACTCATTCCCCAATATTGATGAAGATGCATATTGCGGAATCATAGATGCTTATAAATATAATAGGTCTGTGTATGGAAATTATTCCGAGGACGCAAGCAGTAGAAATTATTTAGATTTGTATGATATTGTTAAAGATTGTCTTGAAAATGAGAACTATTAGTTTAATAATTTTGTTTTTGATTGGCTTTTTAAACCAAAATATATTAGCCCAAAATCAGTCACAGATAAGAGTTGAGTCCACTGCTATTGTAAACGGTGTTGAATATAAGACTCTAACAATAGAGAAGTATAACCTTGTAGCACTAAAAAGAAGCTCGTTTACAAAATTAGGGGACTTTGGTCGTAGAGTTGATGGAAAACTTATTGGGGAGTATGAAACCATCGGTATAGTTAAAGAGGGAGAGCAGACCAGACCTGCCATAATCGCAGCTTTTAAGGAGGCTTTTACGATTGAAGGTCTAAGAAAATTTGCAAAAAAACTCATATATATAACAATGGTTATAGACCCCAACGGGAAGGTAATAGAAGCGGTATATACGTATTACATTGACAGCGGAATTACCTTTGAGCATATTGCCAAGTTGGATGAAGGTATTCTCGATAAAGTGGTATATGATGTGGATGAGAGAATGAAGGATTACTACTATGTAGAAGAGTCGTTGACGGTCGGGTTAGAGTATGTCTTAAATGCTGTTGATATCCCTGTCGCTGAGATAGGCTCTCCTACACCCTCATTAGGCTCGGGTAGTGGACCACTTAAGCCATAAAGATAAACGTGATACAACCTCCCGAGCTGTAATCATTTTTTGATTTTAGAGGAGCAGATTTGTTCTTAAAA
>CAZFQU010000032.1:0-23777 GCA_964521245.1 uncultured Alistipes sp.
TTGTAATCAAATAAAATGAGAAACATCTAAACACATGGTTTTACTGGTGACCCAATTATTTACGAATAATATTTTAAACTCCAATTATAACATACCTTTTCGGAGTAGATATTTTTTGCTCTTTCCAAACAAAATAATAGCCACACTCTTCTGGTTTGTTTGCTCCTATATTGCAGGTTGCCCATTTGACACTCAATCCCAAATCCACAGCCTCGTGACCGTTGATGATAATCTTTTTCTCTTTCATGCTTTAATAATCTTTGATATGTATTCGAAGCTTCTCCACAAACCTGCAATTCGCGTCAATTTTTCCTTCAAGCCAAATCTCCTTTTCATCAGTGGTTTTACCGCCATACCACTTGTCAAGATAGTGATATCTGCCATCAGGGCTAATTTGCCAGATTATCTTTGTAACCCCATTCTGATATTCGCCTATTGTTCCGAAAGTGTACTTACACTCCCTACGGTGCACTCTCCTCTGTACTTCGTTAGGCAAGTCCTGAAAACCAGTCCAATCTATATCTCTATTCTTGATCCACCTGACTTTCTTTTTGTTATCAAGAACTATATAGGCACATTTCGTAGAGTGGTTTATCAGGTATCTAGCTTTCCAAGAACCCGTAATAGCAGCATCATAAAAATCAGCCCACTCCATCTGTTCAGAGAGTGATATGGTATGGCATTCTATACCTCTCAATTCCTTATAGAGTTGTTTAGGTGACATCATTCTTAGCCTCATAAACCTCAACTCTCCAAAAAACTTTGACACTACATCCAAGCACGCATCACACTTAACTGCCAGCTGTTGTTTTACTTCCGCGATTCGCCCTTTATCAAGTTCAGCCCAGAAGTCTTGAGGCAAACTAACATTCGAAAGTTTTGATGCTTTTCGGAACATTGGGGCAATCTCCCATACTGCACAACATCCTCCTCCACATCCAATAGGAGTCACGAGGAAGTGCAACTCTGGGTGTTCGGTTGCGTACTTGGTAAAAGTGTCAACCGATTTGCGGATTTCATTTAATCCGATAGTACCACCGATAGTCGGAATTGCGTATGATTGTCCCTGACGACCTTCACGCTGTCCCATCACAGCTCCAAAGTGCTTCAATGCGAAGTTCGATGCACCATCAAAGTGTCGTCCCGAATTACGACATCCGAAGACAAAGATTTCGTTTTCGGCGAGCGATTCCACCCATTCGGGGGTAATATGATTGTATTGCCTCATAGGTTATATCTATTTTGTTGCCAACAACATATATTGTCCGTCACCGCTGTAATAGAGCATAGGCAACATCTCCTCGGGGATATTTTCGTGTACCATACAGAAATTAGATTTGTGCGACACTCCAAAGGCATTTTTCATATCACTTTCGGTAATAGGAGAATTACCGAAGATATAGTTTTGATAGGTTCTGTTGTCCCCAAAATCAGAACTATCAAAAATAGGGTAGTTCTCGTAGAAGTGACCGACATGTACATCCTCGTATGGTTCAACCTCTGTCGGCGACCAGCAGTGCAACCCATCATACCCCTCGCGACCAAATAACTCAACATGTTTACGAATATCTTTCAAGCCATTGAATGTATGCCCAAGAATAGTAACTCTGTCCTTGATGTTGAAACACTGGATATCATAATCAGCAAGCTTCTCCTCGGCAGCCCACTCACGCAAGCGATGAAGCAAGACCTTCTCTTCTTTGAGTTGTGGGGCCTCCTCTGTTAGACGTACAATCAAATCCTCCACACCGTGACGGCGTAGGTGGTTACGGTAGCAAGTGTTGTATTGTACAATCTCGCACAAAGCATATCGTGAAATTGAATATATTTCACGTTCTAAAAACTTCAACGCATCGGCCAGCGATGCAAACTCACCCTTCTTATAATGAGGGAAACATATCTTTGCCATAATATTGCTGTTTGGTGTTTACAATATAGAGTGCTGAGTGGCTATATATCTATCAACAAAAAGGAGAGGATGCGTCCATCCCCTCCGTCCTCCATCTTCTAACCACTGCGAGGAGGTCTTGTCACTTCTCGACAAGGCAGCCAACTTACGACTTTTTTTACTTTGGCAAAGAGCAGGGAATATCACCGTTCACGACCAGTGAATATTATACTCTTTCTGGCTACGATTCCATTCTACGCCTCGTGACAGCGCGGGACCAAGTTTTACAATTCTGTTCTTCTTTCTGCCCTTATGCGGGTCATATACTATTGAGTTTATATACTACAAAATTCTATCACTTTGTCAATAAAATTTTCAATGTTCTTGGTCTCATCCATATAATGTTCTTCTATAACAACCTTTGTGACATTAAGAAATAAGTATAAGCGAAACGAACTACATTTGCCAATATATGACTAACTTTGCACCATAACAAGAATATAAGTCACATCGATATGCATACTTTAGCTAAAGCCCTCTTAGACGCAAAAGATATTACATTGTCTAATATCCCAAGTGATAATGAATATCCCGATGTTTGGGTTATAACACACAATCTTGCATATGTATCAAATGGCAATGATTTTCTTATTTGCAGAGCCCAATATAAGTCAAAGCCAGATAGCACTATTGTAATAGGACATTATGATGACTGGAATGAAATTGCCAGACATATTTATATGTTACTACTGAATAGGGAGACAGAGACAATCTGTGACAACTTGGAAGATGACAACCTTGCAAGAAAAGTATCAACTTACATAGAAGATGACAGATTTTTCATAGAACTAATCAATAAAGCTGTTGATATTGACGGTAAAAAGCTCTCTATCTTATCAACGAACTATATTGATGATAACGAAACTTTAGAGATGCTTGGCGAGATCGTAGATGCCTGCATAGAAGACTACATTGAGCGCATCGATTAAAATTTACGCAGTTGTCTGCTATTTCCATTGCTGATATGTATTTGCAAATTCCCGAATAAAATTTACCTGTGCCTCGGTTTCGGGTGCAGACATCCAAGCAGAACGACCGTGCGTAGCAAACCTGCGGCACCTATGCCCGTCCATACGGGGTATGCAATACCGATTGGCAGCGTCTGTGTAGCCTTTGCAAGCAGAGCCATGCTGACTACCGAAAAGATGATAAAGCCTCCAATCCATAGCCACCACTCTGTACCGATGACCGATTTTGCCCGTCCAAGACAGTAAGTAAAGCCGACCTCGCACAGACCGGCAACAATCAAGATAATCCAATTCATAGTGTTTTGAATACTCCTGCTGAGGGCTGCAGCACTTTGCCGGCGTCTCCTTCTCGGAATTGCAAAGATACAAATTATCCCCAACAAAAGAGAGAAAAAGTTTCGGCTTTTTCTCTCTTTTATCGTTGTATTTATACCGCTTCCTCAACACTACCTTATAAAGTGCATTGCTGCCCACCCCTCATCTGCAGGGCGACCGGGGGCGGGTGTAGCATCGGTGCATCTGAGCAACCACGCCATATTGCGCGCCAACGTGCGCATTGTCTGCATACCTTCCGTATCGTGTGCAGCCTCGCCCTCGGCTCTGCCATAAACGATATTCCAATACTGCGAGGTTACAAGAGGCATATTCATCATCTGAAAGGGCATATTGAGTGTCTGGAACGCAGCCGTAGCACCCCCTCGGCGACAGACAGCGATAGCAGCAGCAGGCTTGCCGGCAATGTTTGCACCGTTGGAGTAGAAGGCTCGCTGAATGATTGAGAGTAAGGCTCCATTTGGCTGTCCGTAATAGACCGGTGAGCCAACAATAAGACCATCGACCTCAGCAAATTTCTCCGAAATACAATTGCACATATCGTCATCGAAAACACACCTGCCAAGCCCCTTTGCCGAACACTGATTGCAGGCTATACATCCACGAATGGGGCTGTTACCAATCCATACGATTTCGCTCTCTACGCCCTCATTGGAGAGCTGCTCTGCCACCTCTTTCAGGGCAGTTGCTGTATTACCCTCACGTCGAGGGCTACCATTTATGAGTAGAACTTTCATAATATCAATCTCTTTTATTTTAACTTCTTGCCATCAGCAAAGGCATTGCCAACTTTTGTACCGAGCTGAATATAATCGTGGTTTATGGGGTCGTAGGTTATCGGGCGCAACTTCGAAATATCAATCTTTCCGTCGGTGAGTATTCGCTCGTCGGCACTCACATTCACGATGCGACCGACAAGGTGGTTGCTCTCCTTGTCGTATGACACCAGCTCGCACTCCAACGTAAAAGGCAACTCCCTGATTAGCGGAGCATTAACCACCACCGAACGCTCTGCCGTAAAGCCTGCTTTAGCAAACTTGTCAGGCTCATTATTACCCGAAACGACGCCCACAAAATCACACGCAACAACCTCGTCGGCAGTTGCCACACTCACCGTAAATGCCCTTGTCGCAAGGATATTCTTCGTGGTTTTATGCTCTTCCGAAAGACAGATGCCGATATGTTCATCGGTAAACATTCCGCCCCACGCAGCATTCATCGCATTAGCCTTTCCCGCTTCATCATACGCTGCCACAATCAGTACCGGCATCGGATAAAGCCAACTTTTTCGTCCAAAATTCTTACGCATAGTTATCTTGTTTTTGATTCGTTTGTTGCTGTTCAAAATGTTCGCCAGATTAAAATCACGCTTTCACTATTTATTCCACGATTTGAGTCTATCCTCGTCGGTGATTGGGCGCACTACGTGGCAGGGGTTACCCACCGCCACCACATTCGACGGAATATCCTTGACCACCACCGAGCCACCGCCGATAACGACATTCGAGCCGATGGTTACGCCGGGCATCACCTGCACCCCGGCTCCAATCCACACATTGTCGCCCACGGTGATAGGGTAAGCATACTCCAATCCCTGATTTCTGCGCTCGGCATCAATTGGGTGTCCTGCGGTATGAAAACCGCAGTTAGGAGCGATAAAGACATTATCGCCAAAGCACACCTTCGCGCCATCCAAAATCACGGTATTGTGGTTTGCAAAGAAGTTCTTGCCAATCTCGATATTGTAGCCGTAGTCGCACCAAAAGGGGGCAACGATGCAAAAGTTGTTATCTGCCGTTTTGCCCAACAATCGGCGCATAATTCGCTGTTGTGCCTCGCTCTCTGATGGGCGCAGTCGGTTAAATTCGTAGCATAGCTCCTTCGCCGCCTTGCGCTCCTCGATAAGTGCCGTATCGTTGTTTGCATCATAGAGCATCTGATGCAACATTTTCTCTTTTTCGGTCATCTGTTTTTTAGCTCTTTTGAGTGGCTTTTTATACCAAAACTACATACACTAAAGTCCTATCTCGCCATTTATTCGGCTGCGAACAACCGAAAATGCCTTCTGGTAGAGTGCCGAGTCGGGCATTGTGCGGAGCATTTCAGAAAAGCGCGACATCGGCACACTAAAAGTCAGTTCATTCTTCGGTACAAGTGGGCGTGCCGAGGGGTCGAACATTCCTAAAAAACAACGCTTGCCACCCTTGCGATTCTCCACCGTAGCGAAGGCAACAACACTTGCGCACCCCGAGGCAAACTGCGCGACAACAGCATCTGATGCGTTGTTGTCATAAAACGCCCAAGTACACAATCCGGACAATATATCAGGTGTTGCAAAAAACAGCACAGCCTCAACATTATCCCATGAGGTCAGTTTATCTACGCGCACAAAATTAAGGAACGGCTTGTCTGCCGGTTCGATACCCAATCCCGCAACATAGTCGCAAACCATATCGGGAGTGCGCTTGTAGTGTTCGGTTTCGGACACAAAGATTGGCACCCGCTCGGGCATTGGTCGAAAGGCGGTGTAGAGTCCGCCACCACCACACTGAACATTATCTTTGGTAAGCGTCAGTGCCGTACCCTCGCAGACCTTGCGGATAGCTCCAATCATACACCTTGGCACACGACTATCAGTTACTTCTGCCACATCGTCGTACCAAATAGCGATAGGCAAGGGGGCAGCGTTGCCAAAAGCCTCACGAAAACGCCCGATAAATTGTTGTGGTGTCATATTCATAAACCGTTTATAGTTTTTCACTTTCGAGTAATGCGCGTTTGCGCTCAATCTGTTCGCCCTCGCGCTTACCATTATAGCCACCCAACGAGCCATCAGCCGCCACCACACGATGACATGGCACCTCGGGAGCAAAGGGATTTCTTTTGAGTGCCTGACCTACTGCCTGCGCACTACGACAGCCGATACGTCGCGCCAACTCGCCATAGGAGATTCTTCTCCCCGCAGGAACATCCAACAATGCTAAATATACCTTTCGTTGAAATGCGGTGATTGACTCCGATAGCTCTACTCGCTTACGAATATCCATATCGTTACTTCTCTGCAAATGCCACATACGGTGTCCGAAGAAGAGCTTGGTGCCGACACGCTCAAAGCCGAGCGAAGAGTATAATCTATCGGCATTTGGATTGGCGTAATCAACTATCAAGCCTACTCGCTCGCCTCCCTCGACAAAGGCTTTTTCGCAGAACGCTGCGACCAACTCTCCCCCAACACCGAGTCCACGAAACTTAGGCAAAACACCCAACGAATCGAGATAGACCTCGCCTGCCTGAGTCTCGTCGGGGATGGTCGGTGTGCGCCCTATATGCTCACGAATAACGGCAAAAGTTCCTTCGCGCAACTCCGCTAAGCGTGCGCCATCATAGCCCACAACAGCACCTGCCACAACGCCTTCAACCTCCGCCACAAGCGCAAACTGCCAGCTATATTGCGCACCCTCACGACGAGCAATTTCGGTCAGCACACCAAGGTAATCATCACCACAATAAGCCCGCAATGCTGCCTCGTCGCCAATTGCCATCGCAACCGCCTTAGCAATCGTCGCAGCATCCTCACGCCTCGCCTGACGCACTCTGATTTTCGGTGTTCCCATACCACAAAGTTAGCAAATTTTACCATATCACAAACAATGAATATGGGTAATTGATAGGGCAGAACTGAGTAGTTTGGGAAAATTACAGGTCTTAGAGACAAACCGGAATAGAGAAAACCATCACCTTAGAGTAAGGATTTGGGATTGGCGGCTGGGAGTTGAGCTGAGCGAGAAATAGAGGGTAGAGAGTTGACCTGTGGGATTGAATGGGGCAAAGACTATTTCGGAGGCGAGGTCGGCAGTGAGCCAATTGCGAAATTGTGATGTGTGAAACGACGAGCGTACGGAGTTTCTAAACGAAATAAACAATATGCGGTTTTCACAATAGGCAGATTGCATATATGGGGGAATCCTACGATAGAGCGAACGAGCCAAGGCGACCACTACCGAGCAGCCCTCGGCAAGCAGAATATCCAGCACAGCGCGCTCGATAGGCGAGTGAAAACCGCTGATAACGACCTTAGAGGTTTTTGCAATCCGGTGCGCCCACCGACAAGATAGGTCGAAAGCCTCGGCCGGTGAGGTTCGCGAAGCGAAGAATGCAACCAATTCTCTATCGAGCAACTCTTTATTTCCAGATAAGTCCATAAAAAAAGCGCAGGCCACTGCATTAACTTATCCCGTACTCAGGCCTTGGCTGCCCACAAAACGAATAAGCAACACAGACGGCCCACGCCGGAGATATATCGCATACACCGAGCCAATCGGTGATGTGGATATACACCAAACGCGGACATCCGATTGCGTATCTTCGTTTTGTCTAAACTGCCAAGTTTGAGTACAGAAGATTACGACAAAAATGTCAATCTATATAATTGGCTGAACGGTCTTTACCGTTAGCAATCACAAAGATAAGTAAAAAATTCAGCAAACATAGCCTGTTTTTGATTTTTCAACAACTTTACTTACCAAACCTACCCTAAACAGCGTTAGGACCAAGGTGTATTATATGGGTACTCTCCCTACGGCATCGGTATTCTAATTTTGCCAAATCCCCGACACTCTCTTGCTCAATCAAAAAAGTTTGTTTAATTTTGTAGCGTCGGGATTGCACTCTCGGCACACATATTTTTTGATGAAAGTGTATTAGCTTTTATCCTTGAACGGAAATCTGGAAAATTTCAATGCTACAAGGGAAGCAACACACTCGTCACTCTGTATTGATAAAGTTTGGGCGCAGTTCTTGCCCCATACTCAATACGAGTGTGGGGTATTGTTTATTTGTAGCATAGGTATTCCAGAACCTCCGTTCAGATAGACTAATCGACTCCACACTTTCTTTATTTATTTTAGTCCCATTTCGGAGTCTGATGGGTTTGTATCACACATGAAAAAACAAATTATCTTGAGTGCTTTAGCATCAATAGTGATGTTATCGTGCAGCAACTCTGAAAAAGAAGATTTCAGAGAACCAGCCAACAACAATCAAATTACATTCAAGGCGAAAATTTCCGGACCAACACGCGCAACAGATACCGAATTTGAGCTAGGGGACAAAATTAGTGTTTTTGCGACAGAAGGAGAGAGCATCGGAACAAACAACTATGCACAGAATGTTCAATACACATACAACTATGGCTACTTTACAACATATGGACAACTTTCATATAGGACAGAAGACTCGCAATTAAACTTTTATGCTATATACCCATACGACAGCTATACCACACCAAATTTCACACACGAAGTTAATCTTGACCAATCTACACACGAGAGTTATACCACAAGTGATTTGATGACAGCAACTGCCATTGGGAAGAACCAACAAATAGTAGATTTAATCTTCAATCACAGATTGTCTAAAATCATAATCAATATCACATCTGATGATATGCCAGTTGGCAATCAGTCACTTATTTTCAAAGATGTATATTATACGACTGACATAGACTTAGCAAGTAACACTTTTGACCATAGCGGTTATACATCTGATATAAAAGCTTGTCAAAATGGCACCAATAGTTTCAAGGCTATCCTACCTCCACAAATTATCAACAAAGGTGATAAATTCTTAGAGATTACAATAGGGAACAACACCTATACAGTAGAGGCTGAACGTGATATGATTTTTAACTCTGGCGTTGAATACTCATACACGTTCGAGCTTAAAGATAATAATATAGTTTTCGCATCGCTTATAAACCCTTGGGGAACACCAGAAGAGATTGAATCTGTAATTCCGGAAGAATATATAGATCTTATTGATGATTATATCACCATATACGAGGGAACAACTCCTCCTAATATAGAGGGTACCTATTTAATATCTCCATCAACATTGTTCTACGATAGTGGAGGTTGGGAATCTGGACATATTTTTGCCGATGCTTATAGAAAATTTTACAATCAAACTGAAGACAACACTATAAGTAGCGTTGAAACTCAACTACTGGGCGATATGGAGGTTTCGGAAGGTCTATTCATCTCAGGTGAAGATAATAATTTCACAATTTATTTCAACTCATACACAACGTATGAGGATGGTTCTTGGTTGGTTAAAGCGACTGTGATTTCGGGAACAAAGAATGGTGATACGATAGAGAACTTCTCAGAAGCATTTATTATATTGGATGATTACGACACTGTTAATAAATATATGGATACAGGAGAATATAGAGTGATTATTGATGGTGACTATGCATCATATCAAACAGAATGGCCATTAGATAATGAGCTTTTGCAGAACACCAGAAGTAATAGCAACAAGCTCTCAAAACACGCATCAAAATAGTCTAAAAGTTCTGATATTAACTGGCTATTCCCCTCTCTGAACCAAATGATTCATATAGGTAAAATAATTAGGCAGGAGTTAATCAACCAAGAACGCAGTGTAAGTTGGTTTGCTCGCAATCTTTTTTGCGAGCGAACCAACATCTACAACATATTCAAAAGACAGAGTATTGATTCTGAATTACTTCTGAGGATATCCATAATTTTAGAGAGAGATTTTTTCAAATATTACAGCAAAGAGTTACAAAAAAGCCCCGTTAAAAATCAAAATGAAATTTAGACACATACTTTATTGGCTAATTATAGGCTCAATAATATCCATTGTCGGATGCACAAAGCATATCGACGCTGAGGATATCACTCCCGAGCAACCTCTATTAGAGAAGATTGACTCGCCAGAACTCAAACTTGACTCTACATCCTTAAGCCATTTAGGGTTTACAGTGGAATGGGATATTATCGACAATTCGGAACATTGTATCTATTCTCTAAGAGAGTCGTCAAGCCCGTTGTCACCAATCAATAGCGGCAAGACTAAAGAGTGTTATATTACGTTCACTGACCTAAAACCCGAAACCAAATACACACTCAAAGTTCGAGCTACGTCTATCAACATCAACCTATATGAGAGTTCAGACTGGACCACACTTGAAATCCAAACCCTCAAAAAAGAGGTTCCAACCCCTGAGGAGCCTGAAATACCTGATCAACCAAACGCTCCGGAGATACCGTCTGATTGGGGTAATCAACTCTCTATATCTTATGAAAACATTGCACACGATTGGCAACTTGCAGCTATTACAACAAATGGAGTAGAAATTATCAGTGGTGGCAATGTATATATTTCACTTAATGAGAATGGGCAATTCGAACTGTATCAGGTAAATCTAAATTACCCGGGCATCGTTAAGTTCGATGGAACTTACACTCTTAACATAGAAGAGGGTATAATATCAGGAGTATATAGCGATGGAATAGAATGGGGTAACAGTTATACCATAGCGCAACTCTATGAGAAAGTTATGGTATGGCAGCAAGGCAATGAAGAGTCAACCTATGTACGCATAAACTCTATCCCTGATTATATCGCAGACAATGCCATACAGGCTCAGCTAACAAGAATGGATAAATGTGTTAGGTTTTTATAGGTGTAATTATTTTTCAACACAAATGTAATATTTTACTACACATAACACAGATTCTCTAACGCTGATAAATAGCTATCTTTGCAGTGATAAATTTATTAACAAACTTAATATTTACTTTTTTTATGAAAAAACTTAGACTTTTTTTAATGATGCTCACACTCGCTGTTACTAGTGTTACATTTAGTAGTTGCAGTGATGATAGTGATGATGGGCTTCAAAATCCACTGGTTGGAACTTGGGTGTCAGAGAGTGGCAACACCACATACACATTCAAGAGCAATGGTACTGGCACATACGTCTATGAGGAGATGTATGAGGGGATTACCATATCTGAGAAAAGTAATTTTACATACATTTTCTCACTGTCAGAGAATCTCTTGAAAATCAGTCACGAAAATTCCAGCTATATAGAAAATTACCAAGCTATCATCACAGGTAAAACTCTTATGCTAACTTGGACTGATAGCGAAGGAACATGGACTCAGATTCTATACAAAAAGTAATTATCTAACAAGTCCCGAAAATTGAAATTTACCCCCGCCATAAGTGTTTATGGCGGGGGTAAATCGTAAAAATTGAACTTACTCATCAATATTACCTAAAGGTAAAATATCTCGCAGCAAGGAAGCTGTAAACAGCACTGATGATGGTGGTTAACAACTTCGATGGGGTAGCCCAGAAACCTACTGTCTCGACAAAGAACTTCATGCACACATAGTTTACGACAATGGCCCCGAGAACAGAGATAAGGTAGCGCACAAGTTGAGTACGGGTGTGTAGGGTAGAGTCGCTAAATGCCACGTTGCGATTGAGCCAAAACCCATTAAAAAAGGTTATAGGGAAGACCAAAATAAGCGACATAATGTGGGGCGAGACAACAACAAAGCCCAAGTCGATAAAACTCAACGCAACGATATAGTGGTAGATAAGGTAGTAGAAGAGTGCGTCGAGCATCATATTCAGACCACCACAAGCCGCATAACGAAACACCCGACGCGAAAAAATCGTGCTGAAAGGCGGGAAATAGAACCTGTCAATTATGCTACGCAGCCAATTTGCCAACCACATATATACCAAACTACTTTTTCGTATAGACCCACACATCCTTAATACCTACGTCGGTGCGATAGCGGGTAGCCACTATCTGAGCCTCCTCGCGCGAAGGTTGCTCGTCGAGCGACACCAAGAATTTAGAGCCATAGTTAAATATTCGGCACTCCGACTCGCTGAGTGTGTATCGCTTCACTGCTTGAGCCACAGCTCTGCGGGCATTCGACTCGGTCGAGAAGATACCCAAGACCACATAGCTCATACCCGACACTGTGGGGGTAATCTCCGTCTGGTCAGCTTCGACAGCATCAGTCGCCACCTTGGTCTGAGGTTGAATATTCTCAGCCTTAGGCTCCTCGGCAGCCGGCACAGACTTCAAGCTATCCTTAGCCACCCCTTGAGGCTTATCATCCTCTGCCTCCAGCTGCTCGGCAGGCTCCTGTACAGCAACATCAATCTGCTCTGACGGAGTAATGGCAGCCGATTGCTCGCCACTCTCAAACGGCTGATTTTCGTCGCCAAGCAACCACCAGCCACCCACGACAACCAGAGCGACAACAACCAACGACAGCAAGCTCCACTCCCACCACGGCATACGCTTAGAGTGCGCAACCTCCACAGGTTCAGCACCTTGAGGATTGAGCTTTGCAGCAAACTCCCGTTCCATAACAAAACTCTTTTGGCGAAGCTCACCCACACCGAGTATTGTCAGCACATTATCCTTACGAGACTGTGCAAGCCATCGTTGATAGACCGCCAAAGCCTCCTCCGAACTACACTGCAATAGGTGTGCTAACTTGTCGGTGAGCAACAGTCCTTCGATATTCGAACTAAAGTCAACTGTGCGTCGCGGGGGCAGCACCGAAGAAGAGTTCAGGCGGCGTGATGCCGCCTGAACAACATATAGTGTACCTACCTCGGGCAGTGTAACACTCTCGCCCATAAGCAGCAGAGAGCCTACAATCTTGCCCATCTCTAATTGCAAGTTACTACTCATCTCTATTTTTTGTCGGTTTTCTTTTGCGGACGATAGTTTTTAGGCTGTGGCACAACCTCAGGACGACGGAAAGCCCTAACAATCATCCATATACCCATTATCACAAAGGGAATACTCAGCAACTGACCCATCTTCAAGTAAAGGTCGGTATCTACACCTCCTTGCTCGAGCTTCACATACTCGATAAAGAATCGTGTGAGAAAGACTCCGATAAGTCCTACTCCGAATATTGCTCCCGGGCGACGTCTGCCATAATCTTTGCGGTAGTACATCCACAGCAAAACCACAAAGGTTACTATATAGCACAAAGCCTCATAAATCTGGGTAGGGTGGCAGGCTGAAGGAGCGCAAACCGTTTGCCACTCGCGCGAGAGGAGGAATCGAAATCCCCAAGGCAGGGTGGTTGGTCCGCCAAATATCTCGGAATTGAAGAGATTACCAAATCGCACAAATGCACCGCCAATACCCACAGCAATCATTATTCGGTCCAAACCCCAGACATAGGGCAACTTATTCCTTCGAGCGAAGAGCCACAAGCCCACAAGCAGACCTATTGCCGCGCCGTGACTTGCCAAGCCACCATCTCTGAAGCCGGTGATAATCTCCAACGGATTTGACAAGTAGTACGAAGGGTCGTAGAAGAGGCAGTGACCGAGTCTGGCACCGAGAATAGTACCCAGTGTGCCATACCAGAACACCGAGTCGGAGACAGACTCATCCAAGCCCTCACGCTTGACGAAATTCTCGAAGAATTTTGCGCCGACAAATATCGCCAGCACCCACATCAAGCCATAGTATCTTATCTCGATTCCGCCAATGGAGAAGAAAACCGGATCCATCGACCAATCGACAAAGAGCAGATTCATAATTCAGATTTTTGGATTAACTACATAACATCCTTAAGTTGCACCTTCTGAAGCGGGAAGGAGAATGTACTACCGATACCCAACTCGCTACGTACCGATACTCTCTCGCCATGTGCCTCGACAATATGTTTCACGATAGCAAGTCCCAGACCCGTACCTCCATGTTCGCGCGAGCGACCCTTGTCAGTACGATAGAAACGCTCAAAGACTCTTGCCTGATCCTCACGAGCAATGCCTACGCCATCATCCTCAACCTCGATGAGTATGCGGTCGATAAGGTCGCGGAACGATATCTTGACCAAGCCTCCCTCGCGACCATAGTGAATAGCATTCGAGATAAGATTGACCATAACCTGTCCGATAAAATGCTTGTCGGCAAATACCCAGAAAGGCGAGGGGATATTCTCCGCACTCTTGACATATACCTTTATCGAGCGTTTCTCCGCCTCCATCTCAAACTGCTCGGCAATCTCCTTGGTCAGGGCAACCATATCAAACTGCTCGCGTTGCATATTTATCATATCGCTCTCGAGCTTGGCTATGGTGTCCAAATCGTTGACAATGTTTATCAGACGGTCGATACTCTTCTCCGTGCGCTCGAGGTATTTGCGGTTGATGAGTTCATCCTCCAAACCGCCGTCGAGCAGGGTAGAAATATAGCCCTGAATATTAAATATAGGTGTTTTAAGCTCGTGAGCCACATTGCCCAAATACTGCTTACGGAATTTCTCGGTCTCCTTCAGACGACTAATCTCTCGGTCGTTGGTTGCTGCCCACGCCTCAATCTCCTCAGAGATATTCTCAACATGCTTATCTTTCATCTCGCCAAGAATCTCGCGTGTGCGCACGTCGCGCGACAGTACAATAGAGTAGATGGGCTTAAGTTTATATGCTACATACTTGCGTATAACAACCAACGAAAACAGAGCTACAAGCACAATGACTCCGACAGCTACAACACCCAACAGCCAAAGCGGCTTGTCTGACAGCATGAAGAGCGACACAAAAGTCGCGATGGCTGCAAATAGCGCGATTATCAACGATGCAGCCTCCTTAGTCTTAACATTAAACATAATCTCCCCGAAGTTTAAGGTTTAAGTTCTTATCTCTAACATATAACTTTTGCAACGACCTTCCACGCCGACTTAATCTGATTCTTGGGAATCAGAATTTCGTCATAACGCTCCTTATCGTCAGCCTCCATACGCCAACAATCGCCATCAGGCGTGGTACGTACCGTACGCAGCATCGACACCGAATCGGTGAGAATCAGATACTCATGCGAAGGGATAATATACTGAGGGTCAACCTCCTGCATAAAGACAATCGAGCCTGCCGGAATCTTATGGCACATAGCCCCACCCAAATAGAGCATCGCAAACTCAGCTTCAGAGAGGGTAGGGAATGCTATTCTTTCGTCGATAGCAAGACCATTAAACTTGCCGGCAAATCGCTCCACATCCACACGATAGAAAGGAATGTGGTTGGGCGGACAAGAGGTGGCCCCAAACATCTGACCCGAGCCAGACAACAGCCACAGTTCGTTAATCTCGGGATAACGCTCAACTACACGATGTGCAAGTTTTTTTGATATACCGTTATTCCCTTTCTTAATTTGATAGAGATTCTCAGCCCGAGGCAGACCAATATTCAACGCGAATGAATTAGTGCTTTTTCCCGTCCACCTGATGACTGCCGACAGACGCTCCCAACAAGGGTTACCACCCTCCGATACTAAAAGTTCCGATTCTTTACTCATAATTGAAATTTTTTTTGCATATTTGCACCACGGTCCCATAGTTCAATGGATAGAATTTAAGATTCCGGTTCTTACGATGGAGGTTCGAATCCCCCTGGGATCACTCATAAAGCAGAGGCTCCTCAACCTCTGCTTTTTCATTTCCCGAGCAAAGTTTGAGCTATATTCTACCCCCAAAATCTTAATCCACCACTTATATAGTACACTTGTTTATAATACAAATATACAAACTTTTTTCCTTTCCACAATATTTTTTGAACCTTTTTTACAAATTTTTTTACAATTATATTTACATTATACAAGTTTCGTCCATTTTTCATAAACTTAAATTTCACCTTCATTCTGCCGACAATCCCAACACAAGAATTATTTCTCAAAAAAAATCATTATCTTTGTCTGGATTATTATGTAAATTACGTTAACACATTATGGGAGTTGACCGCAACCTCAGACATATTGAAAGCGACTTGGAGTTCGAAAACAAGATAAGACCTCAAGAACTCGAGAATTTCTCGGGACAGGACAAAATTGTTGAGAACCTAAAGATATTTATCAAGGCTGCGCTTATGCGTGGAGACTCACTCGACCACGTTCTTCTGCACGGACCTCCGGGATTGGGTAAAACAACACTCGCGAACATCATCGCAAACGAAATGGGTGCGCAACTCAAAACCACATCGGGTCCTGTACTCGACAAGCCGGGTGACTTAGCAGGTCTTTTGACCAACCTCAATGCGGGCGATGTATTGTTCATTGACGAGATTCACCGCCTAAGTCCCATCGTCGAGGAGTATCTCTACTCGGCAATGGAAGATTACAAAATCGACATTGTGTTAGACAAGGGACCCTCGGCTCGCTCAATACAAATCGAGCTTGCACCATTCACCCTCATTGGAGCCACCACCCGCAGCGGACTGCTCACATCGCCACTCAGGGCGCGATTTGGCATAACCTGCCACTTGGAGTATTACGACAGCCCCGTATTGGCAGGCATCGTAAAACGCTCGGCAAGGATTTTGGAGGTATCGATTGACGACGAGGCAGCACTCGAAATAGCTCTGCGTTCGCGTGGCACACCGCGAATAGCCAACGCTCTGCTCAGGCGCGTACGCGACTTTGCAATGGTCAAGGGCGAGGGACATATCGATTTGGGAATCACCCGTTTCGGATTACAGGCTCTGAACATCGATGCTCGCGGATTGGACCAGATGGACAACAAAATTTTGGGAGCCATTATTGAAAAGTTTGGTGGCGGACCTGTTGGTCTAAACACCATAGCCACCGCCGTCAGCGAAGAGCCGGGAACCATCGAGGAGGTATATGAGCCATTCCTTATCAAAGAGGGATTTCTCAAGCGCACCCCACGAGGCAGAGAGGCAACCGAACTTGCCTATCAACACTTGGGGTTGAGTCACAACAGCGATGAGATACTGTTATTTTAGTACACAAAAAGAGTAGTTAAAGCTATGGACATCAAAATATTAGAGAGTTGTATAGGTTGCGGGCAGTGCGTGAAAGCTTGTCCTGCAATGGTCTTTACGCTATCCGACAAGAGAGCCTATGCCGCCAACAGCGAAAACTGCATAGCATGCAGCCATTGTGTTGCAGTTTGCCCCACCAATTCGGTACAACATTCGGAGTTCTCACCCGAGAGAGTTCACCCCATCGACTACTCGCAACTGCCATCCGACGAGCAGCTGCTGTTGCTGCTCAATGCTCGTCGTTCGAATCGCAACCTCAGCTCGAAGCCCGTACCACGTGAACTTATCGACAAGATTCTCAGTGCTGCCAACACAGCCCCCACAGCGAGCAATCTCAGGCAGGTAAGCTACACGGTAATCACCCGACGCGAGGAGTTGGACTTCACCATAGAATACACCTTGGACTATTTTAGGCGTATGCTTAAGCTGATTAAGATGCCTATCGTAGGTTCGCTCATTCGCCGATTTGTGCCGGGTGCAAAACGCTATGCCAAGAGTTTTGAAAGGCTCGTAAAGGAGTGGGAGGAGAACCGCACCGACAGAATACTTCGCTCAGCCACAGCACTTATACTTATCCACACACCACGCAACAACCGATTTGGAGCAACAGACTCGCAACTCGCCTACCAGAACGGCTCCCTGATGGCAACTGCTTTGGGCGTAAGTCAGATATACACCGGTTTTCTCTGCTCTGCAATCCTAGCCGACCGCAAACGCAGGCTTGCCAAAAAGTTGGGTATCGATGGTGAGATTCACGCAGGAATGGCACTCGGCATACCCGTAGCACAATTCCCCAGATATGTAGATAAATGTCCCCTAAAAGTCGAGTTTAGGGAATAGGCAACAAGGCAGATAGTTGCTCAATCGACATAGGTTCGACTTTGCATCGACCAATCCCCTCAGGCAGAACGAAGTGCAATACAGCACCTTCGTTCTTCTTGTCTTTAGCCATAGCCTCCACAATCTTGCGCCTCAACACGGGCGACGTAAGATTAAAGCCATACCTTATATATATGCTCTTTATCCTATGAAAATCACACTCCGACAACAAGCCTAAGCCGAGAGCGATTTCTGCTGCTGCAACCACACCCACTGCCACTGCCTCTCCGTGATTCATAGCACCCGATGAGGACTCTATGGCGTGGGCTACGCTATGACCGAGATTGAGCTTTCGACGCTCGCCCCTCTCACATTCGTCACCCTCGACAATCTTTGCCTTGACCCGAACTGCGCTAACCACAAACCTCTCCGCAAGAGTCTTGTCGCCTCTCAGCTCTTCAAAACTCAACCTCTCGAGAGATTCGAACAACTGCATATCGCCAATAATTGCCCCCTTAATCATCTCCGACACTCCGGCACGAAACTCCCTATCCGAGAGAGTTGAAAGCAGCGAGGTGTCGATAAGGACAAACTGTGGCTGGGAGAAGGTTCCGACCATATTCTTAAAACCTCCCACATTGACCCCGTTTTTGCCACCCACCGACGCATCGACCTGACTGAGTAGGGTAGTAGGCACAAATCCGAACTCCAATCCACGCATATAGGTCGAGGCCACAAAGCCTGCAATATCGGTAACAATTCCGCCACCTATGGCAAGTATAAAGGTATGGCGGTCGGCGCCGAGTTCAATTAGTTGCGAATAGAGTCTATCTACACTTTGGAGTGTCTTGATTGTCTCACCCGTACCAACCAGAATCTTATCCCACTTGCCAATCAGCGAGCTATGACAACGGTCGATATTTATATCCGAGATAACAATTACTCTCCTACCTTCAGGAAGCAATTCGTGGAGCAACTCCTCGGCAGGGCCAAAGCATATTTTACTCTTCGACTTTATGGTAATCGGGGTCTGACAACAAGAGTTCATCTTAAGTTAAAATTGAAAAGTTAGGCAAAAATAGCACATTTTTTACGATTATGTATTACCTTTGCCCACAAATTTAGTCACTATGCAAAAACTACGCAACATTGCAATCATTGCCCACGTTGACCACGGTAAGACAACCTTGGTAGATAAGATGATTCTTCAGAGCCACGTCTTGAGAGATGGCTCGAAGCACTCCGAGGGCGAATTGATTCTCGACAATAACGATATCGAGCGAGAGCGAGGCATAACCATCCTCTCGAAAAACGTATCGGTAATTTACAAAGATTACAAAATCAACATCATCGACACCCCGGGTCACGCCGACTTCGGTGGTGAGGTGGAGCGCGTACTGAACATGTGCGACGGAGTATTGCTTTTGGTCGATGCTTTCGAGGGCACTATGCCCCAAACCCGCTTTGTGTTGCAGAAAGCCCTCTCACTGGGCAAGAAGCCTATCGTTGTGGTTAACAAGGTCGATAAGCCCAACTGCCGCCCCGAGGTAGTCAACGAGCAGGTCTTTGACCTTATGTTCTCGCTCGATGCCACCGAGGAACAACTCGACTATAAGACCATCTATGGCTCGGCAAAGCAGGGTTGGATGTCGCACCTTTGGAACGAACCGACAGAGTCTATCGCGCCCCTTTTGGATGCAATTATCGACGAGATACCCGAGCCTAAGACCACCGAGGGCACACCACAGCTATTGATTACCTCGCTGGAGTACTCCTCCTATACGGGTCGTATAGCCGTCGGAAAGATTACCCGCGGCTCGCTCAAGGCAGGTCAGAACGTAACACTCGCCAAGCGTGACGGCGTAACTATGCAAAAGAGCAAAATCAAGGAGTTGATGATATTCGAGGGTCTGGGCAAGAAGCGTGTTGATGAGGTACACTGTGGCGAGATTTGCGCCCTTACGGGTGTCGAGGGTTTCGAGATTGGCGACACTATTTGCGACTTCGAAAACCCCGAGCCACTGCCTCCAATTGCCATCGACGAGCCTACGATGTCGATGCTCTTTACCATCAACAACTCCCCCTTCTTTGGCAAGGATGGCAAGTATGTCACCTCGCGCCACATCAAGGAGCGTTTGGATAAGGAGCTTGAGAAGAACCTCGCATTGCGTGTCGAGCCGGGACTCTCTGCCGACAGTTTCGTGGTCTATGGTCGTGGTGTGCTTCACCTCTCGGTACTTATCGAAACTATGCGCCGAGAGGGCTATGAGTTGCAGGTCGGACAGCCTAAGGTTATCATCAAGGAGATTGATGGTGTAAAGTGCGAGCCCGTTGAGGAGATGACCGTAGATTGCCCCGAGGAGTACTCCGGAACGGTTATCGAGCTTACCACTCGTCGCAAGGGTACGCTGACAAATATGGTTACTGCCAACGAACGTGTGAGATTGGAGTTCGATATCCCCTCGCGCGGAATTATCGGCCTGAGATCGAATATGCTTACCGCCACCGCCGGCGAGGCTATTATGACCCACCGTCTGAAGGGCTTCGAGCCTTGGATGGGCGATATCGAGATGCGTACCAATGGCTCAATTATCGCCAGCGAGACCGGCACGGCTTATGCCTACTCGATTGACAAGTTGCAGGATAGAGGTCGCTTCTTCATTGCCCCGATGGACCCAATCTACGAGGGTCAGGTCATTGGTGAGCATACACGTCAGAACGACATCACGGTCAATGTCAATAAGGCTAAGCAGCTGACCAATATGCGAGCTTCTGGCTCCGATGATAAGGCAGTTATCGTTCCTCCCAAAATCTTCACTCTGGAGGAGGCTTTGGAATATATCAAGGAAGATGAGTATGTTGAGGTCACTCCCCACTCGATGCGCCTAAGAAAGATTCTTCTGCACGAGGTAGATAGGAAACGAGCATCGAAATAGAAATAGTTAGGGCAGTCTTTTGATGACTGCCCTAACTATTTCTATTGCTCCTCTTTAATCAACCTCTCAATCAACTCTGGCAGCCCCTCGGCAGAACGTGCCTTAATATGGGTCAGAGGGTTGCGAATAAGTCGCACCTCGGGTGTTCCGGGGTCAACCAGATATATCGGCACCTCGGGGCGGGCATAGTGAACAAGCGACGCTGCAGGATAGACTGCAAGCGATGTGCCGACAACAATCAGTATATCTGCCGTCTCGACAACTCGTGTAGCGGGGTCGAACATCGGCACAGACTCCCCAAAAAAGACAATATGCGGACGCAAAAGCGAGCCATCGGGAGCCGTATCGGTAAGAGTTTGACGCCACCCCTCTATAGGCACCACAAGGTCTGGATTACGCATCGAGCGCAACTTCATCAACTCGCCGTGCAGGTGTAGCACACGTGTCGAGCCCGCCTGCTCGTGAAGGTTATCCACATTTTGAGTCACCACCTCCACGTCGAAATATTTTTCAAGCTCGGCAATGGCATAGTGACCGGCATTGGGCTTCTTCTCAAAAAGCTCCTTGCGACGCTTATTGTAAAACTCTATCACCAGTTCACGATTGCGAGCCAAAGCCTCGGGAGTGCAGACATCCTCGATTCGATAATTTGCCCACAATCCATCGGCATCACGGAAGGTGGCTATACCACTATCGGCACTCACCCCCGCACCGGTAAAAACAACTATCTTTTTCATCTCTGTTTCAATCTTAAATTCCACACACAACAAACCAATGCCGCACCAATAGCAAGTACCATGCGGACAATATCCACAATACTCTGTATGGCTGACTCCTCGCCCGCAATCCACTCCTTAACATCTTCGCCAAAATAGAGAGCAAGTAATGCCAAGCCACATATAACGCCGAAGGTTATTCTCACCGCACGCACAAGGGGCAACTCGCGCTCAACCTCCTTGAGTTTCTCCTCCTCCTTATCGTCCTCAAGCGTAGAGTGGACAATGCCACCTACCCATACGATAGCGACTATTGCCGCAGCCACAAAAGCCTCCGAAAGCGACTTGTCGGGCGTCTGTCCTCCGAAGTGAGCAATCAGAAAAACTATCACGAAACTAACAATAGCCACAAATGGCAATCCAAACCAGAGGCGTGTATATATGAGTGAGCGCAGCCAAACTACAAATCTATCAATCCAAGCCATTACTTTTTGCTCTTTTTGGAGGTTACAACACCACTTGACTCAGCAACCACGACGCTCCTGTGCCACAGCACCGAAGCCACCACACCTATTGCAAGCACCGCCAAAGATACCACCAAGAGCCACAGCTGAAGCCGAGGTGAGCCACCGTCAGCCCTTATACAGAAGATTGTAGCAATACCTACAACGCCCGACAGTAGCCCCATAATGGAGAGCGAACGCCACAGCTCTCGACCACGCAGACGTATCAAATCGCGAATCACATCTGCAACGAAAAGCACTCCAAGTGCGACATAGACCCAATCGACCCACGCGGGCAACGACTCGAAATAGAGTCTATCCAAAGCGTAGAGCGCAGCACATGCCAACAATGCCAGCTCGGCAATCCATCCGCCAAGTCGGATATGACCTATCGACAATTTACCTATTCTAATTACCTTTTTCATCTTCAGAGGTTACATTTTTTCGACTCTTTTTCAATCTTCCACTCTTGCGCAAAGCCTCGGCGATAATCCATTGCAACTGTCCGTTTGTGGAGCGAAACTCGTCGGCAGCCCACTTCTCGACAGCCTCCATGGTTTGACTATCAACCCTCAGCACAAAACTCTTTGTCGTCTCCTTAGCCATAGCTCCCGCTATTGGTGAAGTGTTCCGGTATTTACGACAGGCTGAGCCGACTCATCACCACACAATACAACCAACAGATTTGAGACCATAGCCGCCTTGCGCTCCTCGTCAAGTTCGACAACCTGCTCCTCGGAAAGCTTATCAATAGCCATCTTAACCATCGACACAGCACCCTCGACAATCTTTTCGCGTGCCGAGATAATGGCATCAGCCTGCTGACGACGAAGCATCACAGCTGCAATCTCTGGTGCATAAGCCAAATAGTTGATGCGTGCCTCGATAACCTCGATACCGGCCATCGCAAGACGCTCGTTGAGTCGTTGCTCGAGCTGCTCGTTAATCTCGTCACTACTCGAGCGAAGGGTCAACTCCCCATCGTTTCCGCTGTTGTTGTCGTAGGAGTAGAATCCGGCAATCTGACGCAAAGCGGCATCGCTCTGCACACTCACGAAGTTCTCCAATATGTTCATACGCGTAGAAGCCGTCACCACAACACTCGTCTCGCTTGCTTGAGCATCAATATCAAAGACCGCCTTATAAATCTCGTCAGTCTTGATTTTCCACACCAAGACAAGTCCAATCATCACAGGATTACCCGTCTTGTCGTTAACCTTGATAGGCTCGGCATTGAGGTTCCTTGCACGCAACGAAATCTTCTTTGCCGTCATAAAGGGGTTGACCCACCAAAAGCCCGTATCAAGAAAATTACCCCTATACTCACCAAAGAAAAGCAACACACGAGCCTCGTTAGGCTCGAGCAACATAAAACCAAAGAAAGAGATAAACGCCACGAAAATCACTACTGCACCAAGCACAATGAGCGATGTTCCCAACACCACATTTTCGATGGCAAACTGCGCACCAAAGACAATCGAGACAACACCGGCTGCCATCATCAACAAAATAACGAATAGCGCAACAAAACCACTCGCCTTCCAACCTTTGTAAACAAAATTCTTACTCTCCATAGCATTAAATATTTAGAAATCCAACATTTAGTTCTTTTCGCATCACTCTATTTTAATATTTCATCGATTTGATATAATCGTTTGAAGAATAAACACTTGAAGTTATTTTGAAAAGAACGAGGTAACGATTTGGGAATCGTGCAATTTCTGCGGTTTGCGGTAGCAATATTCTCAAATAACTATTGTATGACAAAGGTAATGAAAATTCTTGATAGTGCGGAATAGTTCAATAAAATTTCTCGATTAACTGAATGCGGCACAACTCAACAAAAAAGAACCTGCCTAACAAAAAACTTGTTAGACAGGCCCTTTGTTGTTATCTCCAAGCAGTCCCA